>JBAWXL010000014.1:0-32570 GCA_037144095.1 Bacteroidota bacterium | reverse complement strand
TTGCTCCTAGTATACGTATTATGCCAAAAGTTCTCGTGAACTTTGCTCCTAGTATACGTATTATATCAATAGTTCACGCCAACTTTGCCCGTAATACGCTTATTATTAATGCCCCAAATTCCAAGTCCCAAGCCCCAAATTCAAAGAGGAGCCCCCTTGGGACTTGGAATTTGGAATTTGGGGCTTAAGTCTCCCCTCTTGAATATAGAATCATCTGCGACGATACAATTCATAAATTTAATAATGTAATTTTGCACAATGGTTTATCTGGCAAACATAGCCCTGGGAGAATTTCCCATATTGCTGGCTCCGATGGAGGAGATTAGTGATTCGCCATTTCGCATTTTGTGCAAAGAAATGGGTGCTGATGTGCTCTACACCGAATTTATCTCGTCGGAAGGACTGAGCCGCGATGTTGAAAAAAGCCTGAAGAAACGTTGTTTTGAGGAAATCGAACGCCCTATCGGGGTTCAGATATTTGGCAATAACGAGCAAGCCATGACGCGTGCTGCGCAAATTGCTGCCGAAGTTCGTCCCGATTTTATCGACATCAACTGGGGTTGCCCGGTGCGAAAGATAGCGTCGAAAGGTTCGGGTTCGGGCATCATGAACGACATCCCGAAGATGGTTTCCATAAGTGAGGCTGTGGTGAAATCGGTTGATTTGCCCGTTACCGTGAAAACCCGTTTGGGTTGGGACGAAAAGAATAAAAATATTGTGGAAATTGCCTTGCGTTTGCAGGATGTGGGCATCAAAGCCCTTGCCATTCACGGACGAACACGGGCACAAATGTATACCGGCACAGCCGATTGGACCTTGATAGCCGAAACCCGCAACCATCCTTCCATTCATATCCCGATTTTCGGAAACGGAGACATTAAGAGTGCCGATGATGCTCTCGCGATGAAACAGCATTTCCCCACCGATGGCTTGATGGTGGGAAGAGCCACGATCGGATATCCGTGGATTTTCAGAGAAATAAAAGCAAAACTTGCCGGTGGAGCCATGCCTGATGCGCCTTCGATGACTGAACGGATTGAGGTTTGCCGTCGCCACCTGAAGGCTTCGGTGGAACTAAAGGGCGATAAAAGAGCGGTTATCGAAATGCGAAAACACTATTCGGGCTATTTCAAGCACATCGTCAACTTCAAACCCTACCGAATTGAACTGCTGTCGTTGACAGAATATGCCGCAGTGGATGATTTTTTGCAATGTCTTTTGGATAGACATTTAGCTATTTAGACTTTTAGAAATTTAGGGGTTTAGCATTTTAGATTATTAGACATTTAGGGGCTTAGATAATTATGATTTTAGGATTTCGAGGGATAAAAAAAAATTTATTTTGAATTTTAATGAATTGGATTGAAATAATATTTAATTTTACACTCGTTATTTAAATAAACAAAAACAAAACATGAAAAAAATTATTCTTTTAATGGTGGCAATCGTAATGACTGCCGGAGCTTTTGCTCAACAATTCAATCAAGGTGCACTGTTTTTAAATCCGGTGAAATTTAGTGGTGCAAAGGCAATTGATACTTTGTATCCGCCTTCAATGACCACTTTAATGCCATGTGGTGATTCACTTACTTATTATTCAACCGGCACCGGCTATCTAACCGGAAACGGAAGTTTAGGCACATCATCCATTACAGAAGTGGGTCAAGGTTACACCTGCACAGGTACAGTTAATGAAATATTAGCCGTTTGCGGTCGCTTAACCGGTGGCACAGGCTCAGTATCGGCAAGCATCTATGGAACTACTGCCGGATCCTTTGTTCCCACAGGAACTGCTCTCGGAACCAGCAGCACTATTTTGACCTCAGCTATTAGCAACACCTCTTTTTCATTATGCAGTTTTACTTTCAGCCCTGCTGTCTCTGTGAATGGCAACTTTGCTGCAACGATTACCTTGCCTACTGTTGCCGGCGATACTGTTGTTGTTGGTGGCACCCGCATGGGTTGTGTGGCAACCGGACAAGACAAGAACGCAGTTTTCAAATGCGGTACTTGGGCAACTTACTATAGCGTTTTATCAGCTGCAAGTTATGGATCAATTGATTTAGATGTATTCCCAATTGCAAATGTTGCCAGCGGAATTTCGGAAAATCAAGCTGCATTTACAATGTATCCAAATCCTGCAACAAATATGTTTATCATTTCTTCAACCGAAAAAGTAAATGCCATTAAAGTAATGGATATCTACGGACACCTGATTTATCAAGATATGAATACAGAAAACTTATTTATGGTGAACACCGAAGCTTTTGCAACCGGAGCTTATTTTGTAAGCATCGAAACTGCTAAAGGTAAATTCACTAAAAAACTTATGATTTCTAAATAGAAACTCATTTTAAAAACGAAAGGGCACCATTGGTGCCCTTTTTTTATGACCGATTATCTGTTATTCTATTTACTCTTTTTCAATAGTTAGCAATATCTGATGAATCATTTTATTGCTTGCTTGCAAAATGCGGAACTTATAAAACGGAATGCTAATTTCTTCGTGTGGCAGCGGAATTCTCTCAAAGTAGTGCATCACCAAACCAGCCAGGGTTTCATATTCATCCGAAACAGGTAAATCAAAATTATACTTTTGGTTCAAATAATCAATTTCCTGTCTGCCTGAGAAGATGTATTCCAATTCATTTACTTTTTTCTCGGTAAGTTGTTCGGTATCGTATTCATCATCAATTTCGCCAAATATTTCTTCAATGATGTCTTCCATAGTAACAATTCCTGATGTTCCGCCAAACTCATCCAATACCAAAGCGATGTTTTTCCGTTCGTTCAGCATAATATCAAGAGTCTTATGGGCAAGAGAAGTTTCGGTTTGAATTAAGATGGGTCGCATGATATCTTTAATCGCCTTAGGCTTCTTGAAAATGTCGAACGAATGGACATAGCCAATGATATTATCAATATTATTATTATAGACTAATATTTTGGAATAACCGGTTTCGATAAACTTTTTAGTAATGCTACTTATCGAATCATTGTCTTCGATGGCAACAATTTCGGTGCGCGGCAACATACATTCGCGCAGTTTCACATCTCTGAATTCCATTGCATTCTTAAAGATTTGAATTTCGGGTTTATTTTCTTCAATGTTTTCATTGTTTTCAGAGTATTCTTGAAAAAAATGATCTAAATCGGCATGCGAAAAAACATATTCTTTCTTTTCGAGCTTTATCTTGCATACCCATTTAAGCATAACCTCAGCAATGCCCACCGTTAGGAAAACAAAAGGATATAACAGATAATAGAAAAACTGTAGTGGCAAAACCAATGCTTTTAAAAAGCTGTTTGGCGATAAGCTGAAAATTAGTTTCGGACTAAATTCGGCTAAAAATAGAATGATGAGGGTAGATAGCACTGTTTGCAACAATAGCTTCCAAAAACCTGATGCTAAATATAGCGGAAGATGAGCACTCATAAGCGGATCGAGCACATTGGCCATCGACATGCTGAAAAGAACCAAGGCAATATTGTTGCCCAACAATAAAGCGCCTATAACATTTGTAGGACTTTTAATAAGACGCGAAAGGGCATTCGATCCAAAAGTTCCGCGGTTGCGCTCCATTTCAATTTTCAATTTGTTGGAACTGACAAAAGCAATTTCAATTCCTGAAAAGAAAGCCGACAAAAGAAGCGTCAATAGAATTATCCAATAATCAGCCTGCATACTTTGTATTTGTGATAATTAGATTCTTAGAGCCAAGAATTAAAACACAAGTCCCAAATTTCAAATTACAAGTCCCAAGACCGAAAATAAAGAGAAATTTCTTATAATTTGGTATGACTTGATACTTTTTCATTCTTGGAATTTGAGTATTGGAATTTGGAGCTTGGAATTTATTTTCGGGACTTAAACCTTATTATTGTTGTACCATAAATGTACCTCTCGGGTTGCGGATAGTGTATTTATTAAACGTTTCATCTGCATCGAAACCATCGCCATACATCACCCCGTCTTTGTTGGTTCTCTTAACGAAAACCTCTGAGAAAATAACTCGTCTGCGTTTGTCATAAACGATATGTTCCGTGTTAATGGTTTCGTCTTTACTCACAATTACCACGTCATTTTTAGCCTCCATAAGATTTTTGTTAATCCACATGATGGCATAATTTGCCCTCATCGAGGTTTTAACTCTCATCAACGAATCGTAAGCGATAATGGTCAATCCTTTAGGAAATTCATTGTAGGGATCCTCGGTTTTATAACGATTAAGTTGGGGGCTTGTCAGTTTAAATTGAATCTTACCAGAATCACTATAAATCATTTCAACATTTTTAGCTGACTCCACAGGCAAGGTATCTTTAACATTGAAGTTATTCACCACCTTGATGTCGTTTTCACACGATGTGAGACTTATAAGGTAAAGAAAGATTGAAAAAAGAAAAACTAAACCGGCGGGTTTCATGTTATGCAAAGAAAGACCCAAGTCCCAAATTAAAAGCCTCAAATTTCAAGAGATAAGAAGTAAATCTTAAGAGGAAAACAAGAAATACCGGCTTACTTATTAATGTATGTTGTCTACTCATCTTCTAAAAAAACTTACGTCTGACAAACCAACGTTCGTTGATGCTAACGCCCAATGATATTTTTGTAAATGATTCCTTTATAAGATCGTTGGCGGTAGTTCCACGTTGGCTATATTCAATGCCTATATTAATAGTAGATTTGGTTTTACGTAAGGGCAAACCCAGTCCTGCACTAATAGCCCATTCGCTAAGTTGATTGTCTTTGAGTTGAAGATAGGTTTTGCCATATCGAAACCCAAAGCGGTAAAAAGCTCTTGAAAGATAATTAGTCGCATTAGATGCAGGAAGAATTTGTGCACCTGCTGATATTTGCCAGCTATTTTGTAAGGTGTCTATTTTTTGGTTATTTTGATAATTACCCCAATTTTGCCATTTGAAATCGCTACCTACTTCATATTTATTGGCAATACGCAAAGAAGCACCCACTCCAAAAGTCATAGGAAGAGTCAAAGTCGATTTAACTCCGCTGGTATTTTCAATAGTATCTTTCACGTAGGTATAACCCGAAGTGCTCTGTGTGAAAGAGGTTGCCATATAGCTACTTTTAGTGCTGACATTGGTGGCATTGCTGAAAGTTGCCCCTATACCTATCGTATACTTCTCACTGATTTTTTTAAAATATTGTGTTCCGAAGGATAACAAAAATCCACTCATTTCGGTGGAGCTATATAAGCGGGTGTTATAAGCAGTCAGTGATTCGGGAAATAAAACAGAACGTATTTTATCTAATGAACCAAACAGATAAGCAGCATTCATGCCAAAAGAAAATCCCTGTGAAATACTGATCGCATTTCCCCAATACACCTGATTTATTCCTCCTTGTCCTTCATACACATAATTTACCTTGCCAACGCTGTCGATAGTTTGAGAATCAGTTATTTTATAACCCATATTACTAAAAGGCAGCAATCCAATGCTCGACTTCCACCATTTGGTAATCGGAAAACCAAACAAAAGATAAGAAAGAGAAGCATAATTTCCGCTTTGGCTTGCAACAAGTGAAGTTTGGGTACTGAAAACCGAAGTCATAGCTCCTTCAAACACGAAGGATAAGGTGTCGAGTGCTACATAAGAAGCCGGATTCATATAATTTATGGTCTGAGCACTCTGAAAACCGAGCGAAGTACCACCCATGCTCATATAACGAGTGTGTAAAGTGGATGAAATTTCCCCCAATCCATATACAGAATAGGGTGAGCTGATTCGGGTTTGAGCTTTAATGCCTAAGCTAAAGTACAATAAAACTACTGTAAGGATGAGGAATTTATATCTGTTTTGCATTGAAATTTAAAATTAATTGTAAGCCTTCTGCAACAATATTTGGAACTGCAAAGATGCTATTTTTTAGGTTCTTATCAAAATATTTCATGTCGCCACCCGATAAAACGCATTTCAAGCCCGAATATTGTGCTGAATAATAATTTATAAATCCTTCCATTTCAAACCGAATGCCTGCAATCACACCCGATAAAATTGATTCTTCTGTAGTGGTGCCGGGTAATATTATATTTTCAGATGGAACTACCAAAGGAAGTCTTTCGGTGAAAATCTGTAAGGATCTAATTCTAATATTTAATCCCGGGCTAATGCTTCCACCTAAAAATTCATTCGACTGGTTCACGATGTCGTAGGTAATACAAGTGCCGGCATCTATTACCAATACAGGTGCATCTTCTGCATAAGCTTTAGCTCCAACAGCAGCAGCCAAGCGGTCTTTTCCAATTGTTTCCGGGGCCTTATATTTGTTTTTTATTGGCAAGGGCGTGTTGTGATCCAGCACGATTACTGGGCAGTAGTTCGCAATAATTTCTTCCAGCTCTTTTTCTGAAAGACTAACTGAGCAAATAATTGCCTCCTTAATTGAAGGATGGTCATTAAATAAACTTTCAATATCAGCAAGTTTGATTTCTTTAAACACAAACGTTTCTAAGGGTTTTCCTCCCTCAAACAAGCTGAGTTTAATAAATGAATTGCCCGAATCGATAACTAATTGCATGGAGTTAGAATGATAGTCTTTGCAAAAGTAAATGAATTTTGACTAAGTAGTTGTAATTTATGTTAAAGGATGTTGTTTTTAAACAGAAATAATGAAGATTATACCAATACTGAAATAACTTTGACCTCTTTATAGAGTATAAATAATACTTTTGCACACAAATAAAAATGATTCGATTATGTCAATAATTTCGATTGAGGGAATGGAGTTTTTTGCCTACCATGGTTGTTTTGACGAAGAGCAACTCATCGGCACCCGTTTTGTAGTGGATGCCAGCATGGAAGTAAATGTGGAGGAAGCCTGCGTAAGTGATAATCTACATAAAACTATTGATTATCAAAAGGTGTATGCATTAATTAAAGTAGAAATGGAAATCAAATCGCATCTCTTAGAAAACGTTTGTTGGAGGATTATCTCTTCCATTAAAAAACAATTTCCGGAAATCATACAGCTTCATGTTAAGGTGTCGAAAATGAGTCCACCCATCGGTGGGAAGGTAAACAATGTGAGCTTTTCTGCCCAAATGTAGATGTGATTTTATCAACTGTTTTCAAAAAATATCCATTGTAACAATATTTTTTTTACTTTTGCAGTCTCAAGGTCTCGTGGCCGAGCGGCTAGGCACCGGTCTGCAAAACCGATTACTCCGGTTCAAATCCGGACGAGACCTCTAATGAACTGTCCTGGAATAACATGTTTTTGAATGAAAGTATTTACTTTTACACTAACAAAACGTATTCAGGACAGTTTTTTTAATTTAAGGCAAATGAAAAAGGTATGCTTAGTTGTTACCGTTCGTTAGACAATCAAGAGCAAATAATCTTTTGCTCAAAAGAATTTTCACAAACATGTTCGTTTATACAACAATTCGTTTGCAATTTACATTCAACAGTATCAATGCTTCACAATATCTTATAATTTAGCAGCAGGGATAGTTTTAGAAATTCACAGAAAAATAGATTATTAAACAATTAAAACACACATGAACTTTATAGAAGAACTTAAATGGAGAGGCATGATTCACGATATGATGCCAGGCACTGAAGAGCAACTCAACAAAGAAATGACCTCTGCTTATATTGGCATCGACCCTACTGCCGATTCGCTTCATATCGGACACTTGGTCTCCATAATGTTGATGAAGCATTTTCAAATTGCCGGTCATAAACCTATTGCCTTGGTAGGTGGTGCCACAGGAATGATAGGCGATCCTTCGGGCAAATCGGAAGAACGGAATTTACTAGATGAAGAAACGCTTCGCCATAATCAGCAATGTATTCAAATCCAAATTAATCATTTTTTAGACTTTAGCGACTCGCTGCCCAATAAAGCGGAAATGACCAATAATTATGATTGGATGAAAAACTTTTCGTTTCTGGGCTTTTTGCGCGATGTGGGGAAACATATTAGCATTAGTTATATGATGGCTAAAGATTCGGTGAAAAAAAGGCTCGAAACCGGAATCTCTTTCACCGAATTCACTTATCAACTGGTGCAGGGTTATGATTTTTTGTGGCTTTATGAAAACAAAAATTGTAAGCTACAGATGGGGGGCTCCGATCAGTGGGGGAATATCACTACCGGAACTGAATTGATACGCCGCAAAACAGGAGGTGAAGCTTTTGCCCTCACTTGCCCTTTAATTACAAAAGCTGATGGGGGGAAATTTGGCAAGACTGAATCGGGCAATATATGGCTCGATCCAGCCAAAACATCTCCTTATCACTTTTATCAGTTTTGGCTCAACTGTTCGGATGATGATGCCGAAAAGTATATTAAAATATTCACCCTTTTTTCAAAATCAGAAATAGATGCTCTGATTGAGCAGCACCGCGTAGAGCCTCATCTGCGCCTTTTGCAAAAAGCCATTGCCAAAGAGGTTACTTCAAACGTGCATTCTGAAAAAGATTATCAATCGGCAGTGGAAGCCTCCGAAATTCTATTCGGAAAAGGGACTTATGAAACTCTGAATAAGCTGGATGAACAAACCTTGCTTTCGGTTTTCGATGGGGTTCCACGATTTAATATTGCAAAAAGTTCACTGACTGATGGCATTGATATTGTTGACTTTTTATGCGAACACACACAGATATTCCCCTCGAAAAGCGAAGCTCGCAGGATGCTAAAAGAAAATGGTGTTCAACTGAATAAAACCCGAATCGGCGAAAGTTATAAGCTTACAACTGCCAATTTATTAAATCAGAAATACCTGCTCGTTCAAAAAGGAAAGAAGAACTACTATCTGGTAGTTACAAACGAAAATGAATATGATTAAACTGCAATGAATCGTTTAACTTATTTTTTCTTTTTGTTTTTTGTTTACTTTCTGGGCATGATGCCTTTTGGGATGATGTATGCCCTATCTGGATTTTTCTATACATTAGTATATTATGTGTTGGGGTATCGCAAAAAAGTGGTGATCTCCAATCTCCTAAAAGCTTTTCCTGAAAAATCTGCCGCAGAAATCAAATCAATTAGTCGCAGATTTTATCGCTATTTCACCGATATGCTGCTCGAAGGGGTGAAAGGTTTCAGCATGAGTAAGTTGAATATTATCCGCAGACACAAACTATTGAACCCTGAGTTGCTCGACGAATATTTCAAACGTGGGCAAAGCGTCATCGGGGTTACGGCTCATTTTGGCAACTTCGAATGGGGAACCATGTCAGGAGGTTTGCAGATTCAACATCTGGCATTGGGCTTTTATAAGCCCATGTCGAATCATTATGTGGATGCATTTATCCGCCGCTCGAGGGCTAAACACGGAACGGTGCTTACTTCTATTTATCAAACCCATCGCACTTTTGTGAATTACGAGAAAGAATGTTGTATATATCTGATGATTGCTGACCAAAATCCTTCGAATAAAAACAAA
Organism: Bacteroidota bacterium; assembly: GCA_037144095.1. Classification (GTDB taxonomy): domain Bacteria; phylum Bacteroidota; class Bacteroidia; order Bacteroidales; family CAIXTV01; genus CAIXTV01. The sequence continues at coordinate 23,154 of JBAWXL010000014.1, read as the reverse complement.
GCCATTTGGGCTGATTTTTTAGGTATAGAAACTGCCTTTTTGCATGGTCCCGAAAATTATGCGCTTCATTTCAATTATCCTGTTATTTATATTGATATTAAACCCGTAAGAAGAGGTTTTTATGAAATTGAACTGGTACCTATGGTTGAAGATCCTTCGCAAATGAGCCCGGGAGAAATTACCCAGCTCTATGCAAAATATATTGAAAACAGAATCCAACAGCAACCTCAATACTGGCTTTGGTCGCATAAGAGGTGGAAATATGGGAAGTTAGGCTAATAGGCTATTAGATATTTAGACTTTTAGGTTTTTGGACATTTAGGTTTTAGAAAGAAATTCAAAAGAATGAAAGCGGTTAGAACTATTTTGTGGTTGTTTTAATCTAAATCTATTTGTATATCTTTGTCGCGCTAATCTTGACCCTCAATTGAATTCAATTAAAAACTCAGTACTTCGTAAGACTCGTCTGAACCAATTCATTGCCTTGAGCTTATTGGGGGTGTTTTTGTTTTATATTTCAGGTTATTATGTGGCATTTGGGCTTTTTCGTCATATCATTCGGGTGGAAGCTGAACAGAATATGATTAAGAGTTTGAAGTATCAGGATTTGCAAGCATTTTCTTTCAATCAAACCTTAAACCATGATTTTGTTTGGACAGAAAACAACAAAGAGTTTAGCTTCAAAGGCGAATTGTTTGATGTGGTTAAGATTATAAGTTATCAGGGCGAGTTTCAATATCTTTGTTTGCACGATAAAAAAGAGAGTGTGTTGATGGCATCTTTCAGCAAAATGCTTGAAAAGGATTTCTGGGGCAATCGGACAGCTAAGCATCCGGTTTCTAAAATAATTGAACTACTTACACTCGATAGTTTTTGCCTGAATGAAAACAAATCGCTTCCGGCATTTCATCCCTCCACTAAATTAGATTTTATTTATTCTGTTTCGCTTAAATGCATTGACTTGCAAGTGCTGAAACTTCCTCCCAAAAATCAAGCCGGGCTTCTTTATTCTTAATTTAACAACTGATTTTTCGTATTCAAAGAAACAGTTGTTATTATTTCTTTATTCAATTTAAAGAAATGAATCCTATTTGATATTGCAGCCTTTTATACGACTCTTTTCTCAATAAAAAATAAAGTGATGAGCAACAGCTTGTCACAAATACAACTTATAAATTCAAAATATCAAATGAAAAAAACAACTATATTAATCTTAATTTTATGTCTGAGTAGCCTGATGTATGCTCAACAAACTTCGTTAAAAGACACCGTAAATATAAAAGAAGTTATTATCTCGGCCAGTCGCTGGGAGCAGGAAGTGAAGAGTGTGCCTGCACGTGTGATGGGAATTAGTGCAATGCAAAACGAATTGCAAAACCAACAAACTTCGGCAGATATGCTACAAAACAGCGGGCAGATATTCGTTCAGAAAAGCCAGTTGGGTGGTGGAAGTGCTGTGCTGAGAGGCTTCGAAGCCAGCAGGATTGCGCTTGTGGTGGATGGAGTTCGCATGAACAATGCCATTTATCGTTTGGGTCACTTGCAGGATATCATCACCATCGATCAGGCTATGCTTGAAAAGACGGAAGTGCTTTTCGGACCTTCTTCTACCATGTATGGCTCGGATGCATTGGGGGGTGTAATTCATTTTTATACTAAAAATCCAAAGCTAAACAATTTCGGCGGAAGTGCTTATGTTCGCTATTCGTCAGCCGATAACGAAAAAACGGGTCACATCCACTTTAATGTTGGTAATAGTAAATTTGCTTCCCTCACCAGTATTACCTACAGCGATTTTGGCGACTTAATAATTGGCAATGAATTTGACATTAAGTATGGCGACTGGGGCAAATGCCGTTATTATGTAAGCCACGAAAACGGTGTTGATGTGGTCAACGACAACTATCATCCAACTGTGATGAAAGGCAGCGGATATAAGCAATATGACGTGTTGGAAAAGGTTCTTTTCAAACAATCTGACAAGGTTTCGCATTTGCTAAATTTTCAGTTGTCGAACAACGATGGCAATGTTCCACGCTATGATCGTTTGCTTTTGTTGGCAGGCGGTTTACCCAAGTTTGCCGAAAATTGTTATGGTCCGCAAAAGCGCATTTTTGCATCCTACACCCTCGACCTGAACGGCAAAACTTTTCTGTATGATGATGCTAAATTCATTTTATCGATGCAAGATGTGGATCAAATTCGCATCAACCGCAAGTTATACAGCAACAGCCGTATTTCTAACATTGAAAACGCCCGCATTTATGCAGCGAACTTCGATTTAACCAAGAAACTTGGCGAGAAAACAAACATTTATTATGGCTTGGAATATATTTATAATGTCATCACATCGAAAGCCTCTTCAACCGATATGACCACGGGCGCCGTCACCTGGAACAAGGACGACAACAGCATTGCTACACGTTTTGCCGATGGTGGCAATGAGTGGAGTTCGATTGCCTTGTATGCCCAGGCAAACCATGATCTAAGCAAGGTGCTTTCCATAACCGGTGGGGTTCGTGTTTCGTCTGTTTCGCTCAGTTCAAAGTATAATGATGCAACGGTTTATCCTGTGACCAATGTGAAATCGAGCGCCATGGCTCCGAGTGGCAATTTGGGTTTGGTGGCAAACCTTCCCACGCACACCAAGATCAGCATTTTGGGATCGACCGGATTTCGTTCGCCAAACGTGGAAGATATGACGGCTTTTGCACCTGCAGCGGGGGGCACGGCAAGGGTTCCGAATGCCAACTTAAAACCTGAATATGCATACAATGCTGAGCTCAATCTGGTTCAGAAGTTTGGCGACTTCTTTAAGTTGGAAGCGGGTGCATATTATAGTATTTTAAGCAATGCCATGGTGGTGCGCGACACCCAATACAATGGCTCCGACTCGGTGGATGTGAATGGCACGATGTATAAAGCCCAATCTATTCAGAATGCCGACCATGGAAACATTTATGGATGGTATTTGGCCGGAAAAGTAGGCTTTTGCCATGGGTTTGCATTCAACTATTCTCTGAACGGAACTTATGGAAAATACACTGTAAGTAAAGGCAGTGCCGACGGTGTGAGCGATACGATAGTTCCAATGGATCACATTCCTCCCATGTTTGGTCTGGTGGGTTTTAGTTATAAAACCGATAAGTTTCAGGCAGAGGTTTTTGCCCGCTTCAGTGCTGCTAAAAACTTAGCCGACTATAGTCCAAGCGGCGAAGACAATCTGGAACAAACCGCACCGATGGGATTGGATGATCATGGGAATACCAAGTATTCGGGCACCCCTTCATGGTACACCCTAAACCTTCGTCTTTCCTATGAATTTTGCAAGGGGTTTAGCGTTAACACGGGTGTTGAGAATATTCTCGACATGCATTACCGCCAATTTGCTTCGGGCATTAGCGCTCCGGGACGCAATTTGTATCTCACGCTGAGAACGAATTTCTAAGCCTGTTCGATAGAATAAAAAAAGAGCTTGTCTGATTGAAGGCAGGCTCTTTTTTTGTTGGTTAGGCAGACTGTTGGAAAAAGTACTAAGTCTTAAGATGCAAGTCTCGAATTCCAAAATTCAAAGAATTGTATTTTCGGTCCATTTTTCCAAAGCACTATCAGTTAAATCAAAATTATTCATATTTTCATTTGCCATGTTCACAAAGATTTCTTGCCAACCTTGGAAAACATTGTTTTTATGAGGTACGAAATCATTACTGGGCATAGTGCTATAATATTAATATGCTGTTAAACTTAATTTTGTTTATTGAATATTAATGATGTAGCATCAAGGTCGAGAGCAAGATCTATTCCCCAGAAGTTCAGGGGGATTATCTCGCAACCAAAACCATTCCCCCGGAAGTTCCGGGGGATAATCTCGCAACCAAAACTTTTCCCCTGGAAATTCCGGGGGATAATCTCGCAACCAAAACCTTTCCCCTGGAAATTCCGGGGGATAATCTCGCAACAAAACCTTTCCCCTGGAAATTCCGGGGGATTATCTCGCAATGAAAACCTTTCCCCTGGAAATTCCGGGGGATAATCTCGCAACAAAACCTTTCCCCTGGAAATTCCGGGGGATTATCTCGCAATGAAAACCTTTCCCCTGGAAATTCCGGGGGATTATCTCGCAACCAAAACCTTTCCCCTGGAAATTCCGGGGGATAATCTCGCAACCAAAACCTTTCCCCCGGAAGTTCCGGGGGATAATCTCGCAACAAAAACATTTCCCCTGAAACTCCCAGGAGATAAGTTCATGGTTTGAGTTATTCCCATCTAAGCTTCAGAGACTCATCTTCTATTCTCATTATATTACTTCAATATGCAAAGCCATAAAATGAAAACATCATCCTTAACCATCAAATTCAATATTTTAAAGAACATTATTACAAAACAGATCCTTAACAATTTAGAAAGTGAAACCGAAAATATGTCCCCTACTCGCTCTTCACTATTCTAATAGTTTGTGTTGTATCGGAAGTTTTAAGAGCCAGATAGCAAAGTCCTTCGGGAAGCGTTTGAGTGTTCCAAACTAATTGATGTTTGCCGGCGGTTTGCTTTTCATTTTTAAGCAATTATATTTGTTTTCCCGAAGTGTCAAACACCTTCAGTTGAATTTGTGTTTTTTGAGGAATGCTATAAGATATATGTGTAGAATTGCTAAAAGGATTGGACGTGTTTTGCAGTTGAAGTATGCTTTGAGCACCTGCATTGGTTTCAACCGAAACATCAGGCATTAGAGGACTTCTGACTTGTTTCCATGCTGTATAAATCAGTTCAGCAAGAGCATGAGAAGCCCATTTAAATAATAAGGGAGTGAAGGTTTGGGCTTTATACCAAAGTGCGGCTTTATATTGCGAAGAAGTTGTATTGGCATTAACAGTTTCGGCATAGGTTTCGGCTAATAAAACCGAATCTTAATATTTATTATTATCATAAAAATAATCAAAATATACTGATTTACTTAAAGATAAATTGCTGCTTTTATGGGATTAATCTGTTTTTTTGTGAGAAATATTTCCTTTTATAGAAAATAAAACTCTATCGGAACTCGATTTTACGGTTTTTTTCTTGAGTCTTGAAATTTGGGTTCTTCCGCCTAATTTCCCTTCAGCTGCTTTACGAACAATTGCGACGACTCATACCTTGTCACCACGATTTCGGTATCGCGGTCGATATAGGACGATTCGGCGGTAGCATCATACAAATTTCCTTCAATCATTATCTTTCCAACAGGTCGCAAAATGGTTCTCGTGGTCCCCGTTTTGCCCAACATGGTTTGATAAGTGGCATCGGCAGAGGTATAACCTTCCGACGAATGTTGCTGATCGGTGAGGGCAATCTGACCAAAGCGGGTGGAGGTAAGTAGTTTTTTCCCAAAGTAAAAAGAAAGAATGATGGAAGTGGTGATGGCGATTAATACTACCATTACGGCAATGATTACGCTATTGACCGACACAAATGAAAAATCGAAAAACAAATTGTTGAGCATGCTAAGTATCAATCCGGCAATGATGAAGACGATGCCCAAAATGCCCGTCACGCCAAAGCCGGGGATGACAAATATTTCCAGTGCCAGCAGCAACACCCCAGCAATAAATACTATGATTTCCCAATGGGCAGCCAGCCCTTCGAGATAGTGGGGGGCGAAGTATAAGACGATGGCAATGATGGAAGCCAGGATGGGGAAAACCGCTCCAGGCGTTTGAAACTCGAAATAAATGCCGCCAATAATAATCATGATGAGGATGCCGCTCACAAACGGATTAATCAAAAACACGATAATATCGTCGATGGCGGTAAGTTTTTGTTCTTGTATTGTGTATTTTTCGATGCCAGCATGTTGTAACACCTCTTTTATGTTTTCGGCTTTGGCTTCGCAAAACCCATGCAGCAGGGCTTCGTCAGTAGTCAAGGTCACCACTTTCCCCGAATCGTTTATGCCGGGGACTTTGATTTTAGCATCCACCATAGCTTCGGCAATATCCGGATTGCGGTGTTTCGCCTGAGCCGTCGAGCGCATCAATGAGCGCATATATGATTGATACTTTTCGGGCAGCACTTCTCCCTGCTGATTCACCACCGAAGCCGCGCCAATGTTAGCCCCCTGACGCATATAAATACTGTCGCAGGCAATGGAAATCAAGGCTCCGGCAGAAGCTGCATTGTTATCAATAAAAACATATACCGGAATTTTCGATTCTAATATCTTGGTGCGGATATTGTCGGCAACGTCCAACTGTCCGCCAAAAGTATTCATGTGGATGAGAATTATATCGGCTTTCATCTCCGCTGCATCTTCAAATGCCCGTTCCACTATTCGCCAAACAGGCGGCTCAATTTCTTCTCTTATATTGAATTGATATACCTGATAATTCTTTGTTTTTTGGGCGAAAGAAAACCCGCCTAAAAGTATATTTAGGATAAGCAGAAATAAGAGTTTTTTCATTTGGAATTAGTTTTAAAATGTGATTTGCAAACCTCGACCATGCTGTCAAAGATATGTGAATTGGTCGAAACCAGCTCTCCGCCGAATAAATAATTGTCGCCACCAGCAAAATCAGCTACTTTGCCTCCGGCTTCTTTGATCAGACAAATGCCTGCTGCCACATCCCAGGGTTTGAGGCCATATTCGTAGAAACCATCGAACCTTCCGCAGGCAACATAAGCCATATCAGCCGCCGCCGAACCCAGTCGACGCACGCCTCTTGTGTGTATCATCATATATTTGAACAACTCAATATATTCGTCTAGCCAATGATAGTCGTAATAAGGAAATCCTGTGGCAAATAGAGATTCATCCATTAGTTTTGTTTGGCTTACCTTTATTTTATTTCCATTCAGAAATGCCCCACCAGATTTCCACGCATAAAAACACTCCTGAAGATTGATTTCATAAATCACACCCAGTATCACTTCCTCCTTATTTGCCAAAGCCACGCTGATACAATAGCAAGGAACCCCATGAATGAAATTGGTGGTGCCATCCAGTGGGTCAACTATCCAGTTATATTCTTCTCCTCTTGTGTTAAGGGTGTTTTCTTCAGCAATAAATCCAGCTTCAGGGAGTAGTTTTTGCAAAACTTCGAGTAACATTTTCTCGGAGGTTTTATCTACATAAGTAACATAATCGTGTTTGCCTTTAGTTTCGATGTCGCTTTGCCTGATTTTATTGGCTTCTGCTTTAATAAATTCAGCCGTAGAGCGGCAAACCTTAATTACTTCCTTGCAAATTTCTTCTAAGTTCATTGATTAAATATTTTTTATTGTAAAAACGCCATACCTATCAATTTCATCCAGCATCACCTCTTGAATAGTATTCACCCAAGCGGCATTATATGGGACTTTCACCCTGATATAATTATCGCTAAAGCCACTCATAAAGCCCTTTTCATTGTCCGATTCGAATAAAACATTATAAGTTTTTCCTTTGTTATGTTGATAAAATGCATTCTTTTTAATGTCAGATAACTTAAGAAGTTGATGTGTTCGATGGTGTCTATCCTTATTATTAACCTTGACTGGCATTTCGGCAGCAAGCGTCCCTTTTCGTTCCGAATAAGGAAAAACATGTAGATAAGATATCTCAGATTCATCAATCAACTTAAAAGTTTCAGCAAATTCTTCTTCTGTTTCTCCCGGAAAACCTGTAATAACATCAGCAGCGATACAAGCAAAAGGTATCTTTGATTTAATATCCTTTACTTTATCAGCAAAGAGTTCAGCCGGATATTTTCGATGCATACGCTTCAGCACCCCATTCGAACCCGATTGTAAAGGAATATGAAAATGCGGCATAATGATGTTAGAAGTCGCAACCAAATCAATGATGTCGTAGTTCAATAAATCAGGCTCTACTGATGATAATCTTAATCGCTTTATGACTTTCTGTTCAGCTATGCTTTTTAGTAATTGAAAAAAAGATTCGTTTGTTTTATTCCCGAAATCACCCACATTCACTCCTGTTAAAACGATTTCCTGTATGCCTTTTTCTGCAATTTCTTCTATCTTTTTCAACACACTTTCAATAGAATCGGAACGACTTCTACCTCTTGCATGGGGGATGGTGCAATAGGTGCAGAAATAATCGCAACCATCCTGAATCTTCAAAAAAGAACGAGTTCTATCTCCTGATGAAAAGGAAGAAATAAAACTATTGTTTTGCTTTTCATCCTTATCTATAACATAAGTTTCTGAAATAATTTTAGGGAGATTAAACTTTTCATTGCTTCCTAACACCAAATCTATTTCGCTTCGTTTTAATAGTTCATCAGCTTTCAATTGCGAGAGACAACCAACCAAAATCACATTAGATGCTGAGTTGCGGCTCTTGGCTTGGCGGGCAGCAAGTATCGATTTCTTTTCTGCTGTAGCAGTAACCGTACAGGTATTTACAACATATATATCTGCATGGTCTTTATAGTCCACAATTTCAAAACCCATACCTTTACATGTCGATGAAATTGAAGAAGTTTCTGAATAGTTGAGTTTACAACCAAAGGTTTGAAAAGCAATTTTTTTCATGAGTCTGCAAAATTACAAATCTTAAAGGTCTTCTTGTTATTTTGGATTAAATAATTACTTTTTCTTTCTGATTAGATAAATAAAATGTCTATCCAAATCATTTGCATTGAAAGTTTAATTACAATCTAACTCATCCGGAATAAAATAATTATTGATATTTAGATTATTTAGATTAATTTTGCAACCTATATTCAATGTGAAATTAATTGTGCAATGAAAAATAAATATTCTGATTTAATTGATCAGTCTTGTGAATTCCCACAAGAAGAGTTTAGAGTTGAAGACAACGAACTTTACTTCAACAACATTCCGTTGATGAGCATCATAAAGCAATACGGAACACCTTTGAAAATTACCTATTTGCCCAAGATAAGTTCAAATATTCAACGCGCTAAAAAGCTATTTAATGTCGCTATTGCAAGAGCAGATTATCAAAGCGATTATCATTATTGTTATTGCACCAAAAGTTCTCACTTTTCTTTTGTTTTAGAAGAAGCCTTACAAAACGATATTCATCTCGAAACCTCTTCTGCTTTTGATTTGAATATCATAGAAGAATTATATAATGAAGGGAAAATTGATAAAGACATTTTCATTATTTGTAATGGGTTTAAAAGACCCCAATACATTGAAAACATAATAAATTTGGTGAATCAGGGATTTAATAATATTATACCTATTATTGATAATAAATCTGAACTTGATCAATACGATGATCGCCTGCAGCACAAAATAAAAATAGGTATCCGCATAGCTTCTGAAGAAGAGCCGAAATTTGAGTTTTATACATCTAGACTAGGAGTTCGTTACAATGATATTGTTTCTTTTTATCAGGAAAAAATTCAAAACAACCCCAACTTTGAGTTAAAGATGCTTCATTTCTTCATTAATACCGGAATTAAAGACAACTCCTATTATTGGAATGAACTTTCGAAGTGTGTAAATGTATATTGCGAATTGAAAAAGGTATGCCCCGAACTCGATTCGCTCAACATAGGAGGAGGCTTTCCTATTAAGAACACTTTAACCTTTGACTATGATTATGAGTATATGGCAGAAGAGATTGTTGCTCAAATAAAATCTACATGTGAACGAAACGGAATACTGGAACCTGAAATATTTACTGAGTTCGGATCATTCACAGTTGGCGAAAGTAGCGCAGTTTTATATTCCATTATCGATCAAAAAAGGCAAAACGACAGAGAGATTTGGAACATGATTGACAGTTCCTTCATGACTACATTGCCCGACACCTGGGCAATTAATCAAAGGTTTATTTTATTGGCAATTAATAATTGGGATAAAGAATACGAGAGAGTCTTTTTAGGAGGGCTTACCTGCGATAGTCATGATTATTATAATTCTGAACCTTTGGCAAATGCTGTTTTCTTACCTCATTATGAACCAGGCAAGCCTCTTTATATAGGTTTATTCCATACAGGTGCATATCAGGAGTCTATTGGAGGGTATGGTGGGATTCAGCATTGTTTGTTACCTGCTCCAAAACACATTATAATTGACATTGATGATGATGGAGAAATTTCCACAAAGCTTTTCGCAAAAGAACAGAGCTACAAATCCATGCTTAAAATATTAGGATATTAATTTATGAGAAATTTTGGCGATTTTCCTGATTCACTAACTGATTATAGAAACTCAAAAGTTGTTATTTTGCCTGTTCCCTATGATGGCACCAGTACCTGGCTCAAAGGAGCCAACAAAGGACCGGAAGCTATATTAGAAGCATCCCCTAATCTGGAATTTTATGATTTTGATACTCATCGTGAAGTATACAAGCACACGGGAATCCATACCGCTACTCCTGTTTTAGAATGTTCTTCTCCCGAATTAATGACTGATGCTGTTTATGAAAGGGTTTCTGAACTTATTCGAGATTATAAATTTGTTATTGTATTGGGAGGAGAGCATTCTGTTTCAATTGGCACGGCTAAAGCACATCACGAAAACTATGAAAACATGTCAGTTCTTCAAATCGATGCACATGGTGATATGCGTGACGAATATGAAAACTCCAAATATAATCATGCATGTGTGATGGCACGTATTAAAGAGTTTGCACCATGTGTGCAGGCTGGTATTCGGAGTTTATGCACCGAAGAACTTCACAACATTGATTATTCAAAAATGTTTTTCGCTGAAGAAATGATGAAAAATAACCGTTGGATAGTCGAAATTATTAGAAATCTCACCCCCAATGTCTATATAACTGTCGATTTAGACGCATTTGATCCTTCTATTATTTCTTCAACAGGAACCCCAGAACCAGGAGGTTTAAATTGGTATCAGGTAATAGATTTAATGAAGGCTGTTTTTAATGCTAAAAACGTTGTAGGCTTTGATGTTGTGGAGCTTTGTCCAAACCCATATAATAAGGTTTCTGACTTTATTGCAGCCAAGTTGGTGTATAAAATGATAGACTTAAAATATTAATTAAATAAAAAAATTAAGTCAAACAGTTGAGTATGTTAGATAAAAGTTTAATTTCGCAAACTAAAATTTGAGCAATCATGTCAAAAACCGGAGATCACAAAGAAGAAAAAATATTTGCAGTTGATGAAGCATTAAGTAAATCAGAACATTTCATCGAAAAAAACCAAAAGATTATAATGATTGTCATTGGGGCAATTGTAGTTATTGTGTTAGGATATATAGGATACAAAAAATTATATATTGGTCCTAAAGAAAAAGAAGCCCAAGGGCAGATGTTCATGGCACAAAAGTATTTTGAAATGGATTCCCTAAACCTTGCATTAAATGGAGATGGCAACTATCTGGGCTTTTTGAGTATCATAGATGATTATGGTATTACAAAATCAGGAAATCTATCCCATTATTATGCTGGTATTTGCTATTTGAAAAAAGGAGAGTTTGAAAATGCTATTGAACAATTAAAGAAATTTGACAGCGATGATGAATTTTTAACCTCCTTATCCTATGGTGGCATAGGTGACGCTTATACCGAATTAGGAGATAATGATAATGCTCTTAAATATTACCTTAAAGCAGCTCAAAACAAAGAAAATGATTTCACATCAGCCCAATTCTATTTGAAAGCGGGATTTATTTATGAAGATATGAAACAATTCGATAAAGCAATTGAACAGTACGAAAAAATCAAAAAAGACTTTTTCCGTAGTTATGAAGCTCGCGATATTGATAAATATATTGAAAGAGCTAAAGGAATGTCAGGTTCTAAATAAGATTATTCTTGATGAGTACTAAAAAAATCAATCTTTCTCTTTATAAACCAGAGACAATTGCTAATTCGGAAAAGTTCATTGTAGGAATTGTAGTATCCGAATGGAACTCGGAAGTTACCTCTTGTTTACTTGAAGGTGCTACTAAAACTCTATTAGATCATGGAGTTAAAAAACAAAATATCATTGTAGAATGGGTGCCTGGTAGTTTTGAATTGCCTATAGCCGCTCAATTATTAATTGAAAGGACAGACATTGATTCTGTTATTTGTTTAGGTTGTGTAATTCAGGGGGAAACCCGCCATTTCGATTTTATTTGTAGTGCGGTTTCCGAAAGCATTATGGATGTAAGTCTCACCTTTACACTACCTGTGATTTTCGGGGTACTAACAACAAATTCACAGGATCAAGCTCTTGAAAGAGCAGGAGGAAAACATGGAAATAAAGGTGTTGAGGCTGCTGTTGCTGCTTTAAAAATGATGCACCTTCAAGATAAATATTCTGAGTAATTTCAAAACACTCTGCCTGTGAATCACAAATGTAATATTGTGTTTATGGGAACACCCGATTTTGCAGTTCCTTCGTTGGAACTTCTTGTAAAGTCTGGGCACACAATATCGGCTGTAATTACCTCTCCTGATAAACCTGCAGGAAGGGGACTTAATTTGCATTTTTCTCCAATTAAAATCCTTGCGCAACAATACAGTATTCCGATTTTGCAACCTCCAAATCTGAAAGATGAATCTTTTCTGAATCAACTTAAAAAGATAAATCCTGACTTACAAGTTGTGGTAGCTTTCCGAATGCTTCCTGAGTTAGTTTGGTCGTTACCTAAATGGGGAACCATTAATCTTCATGCATCCTTACTGCCAAATTATCGTGGTGCAGCTCCGATCAATTGGGCAATTATAAATGGTGAAACAGAAACGGGGGCTACAACATTTTTCTTGAATAATCAAATAGATACTGGTGACATTATTGATAATTTTACCATTCCGATATTACCAGACGAAACGGCCGGAGAGTTATATAAAACCTTAATGTTAAAAGGAGCTGATTTATTGCTTTCAACTGTAACAAAAATTATTGAAGGAAATGTAAAAAGGACTCAGCAAAACATACAATTAAATTTTCCGGCAAAAACTGCTCCCAAAATATTTAAAAATGATTGTAGGATAAACTGGAATCAGTCTGTTGAAAATATTTATAATTTCATACGAGGTTTGAGTCCATATCCAACAGCATTTACTGAAATTATTTCCCATAATAATACATCTCAATTTATCAAAATATATAGTTCAATATTTGAAAAGACAAACGATTATTTACCATATGGAACTATAATCACTGATAATGAAACTTTGAAAATAACAGGAAATGATGGAGATATTACTATTAAAGAATTACAACTTAATGGGAAAAAACGAATGTTTACATCAGAATTCCTTAAAGGATTCAAATTTGATCATTTTTTGAAAGCGGAATAAAGTGTTCTTTTATGTCACAAAAACTCATCAAATTCAATCTAACTTAACATCTCTGGCGTAAAGTTATCAACAAACGTCGAATCTTATTAACATTCTAGGCGATTTTACCTGAAAACACTTGACAATTAAGAAATTCAGTTTAAATTTGCGAGACATTAAATACATTTCAATAATTTAAATCTTTCAAACATGAACAAAGCAGAATTAATTGACGCAATGGCAGCAGCCGCAGAATTAACAAAAGTTGATACTAAAAAGGCTCTCGAAGCATTTGTGTCTGAAACTTCAAAAGCATTACAAAATGGTGACAGGGTTGCTTTAGTAGGTTTTGGCTCTTTTTCAATTTCAGAACGCGCTGCCCGCAAAGGTAGAAATCCACAAACGGGTAAAGAAATTAAAATTGCTTCTAAAAAAGTAGTTAAATTTAAAGCTGGCATCGAATTATCTGGTATCGTAAAGTAAGCTTAACTTTATCGAATTCATACTGAAGCCGTCTCAAATGGGACGGTTTCTTTTTTACAGCTTAACGAAGATATGGACATATTAACTAAAAAACGACTATTCGAATTTCTTTCAACTTTCATTAGTGAAAACAGAAAAGAACTGTTTGAAAAAAATATTCAAGAAAGAACAAAATATATTACCATCGTTCTTGACAATGTATATCAATCGCACAATGCAAGTGCAATTTTGCGATCAAGTGAATGCATGGGCATCCAAGATGTACATATTATACAATCGGAAAATAATTTTGAAGCAAACAGCGAAATAGCCCTTGGGTCATCTCAATGGTTAGACCTACATAAATACAATCAAAAAGATTCTATTACCGAAATCTATCAGTCTTTACGTAAAAAAAACTATTCAATTGTTGCAACATCACCAAATAACCAGGCTTTTACACCTGAAACCCTCCCTATGAATACTAAATTAGCTTTCGTATTTGGCACTGAATTGCGTGGACTTTCAAACGATGCAATGGAGCAAGCTGATTTTCTAATGAAAATCCCCATGTACGGTTTTACCCAGAGTTTAAATATTTCTGTTTCCGTTGGCATAACCTCCTATATTTTTATTGAACGACTTCGAAAAATGAATATTAACTGGCAACTGGGAGAAGAAGAAATGTTAGATGTTAAAATCAATTGGGCTAGGTCAACAATAAAAAGAGTGGATCTTCTTGAAAAGGAGTTCTTCAAAGAAATAGCCAAACAAATCATATAATTTTCATATACAAGCAATAATTTAGATTTCCTCTAATAAATGAATACTCCTTATAAAAAGCTTCTTATTTCAAGTGCTACAATAAAGTTATTAAAAAAAACAGAAAGTCCACGGCTAAAAGACATTGAGAAAGATCTCGAAAAGTTTAACTATTTGCTATCCTTTGACCCAGAATTAGCTATAATTTTTTCACGTAAAATCATCATTCGAATTTTACAGCATATTAGTTGCCACAACGAAACCGGACACAACAATTTTTCTTTAAGTGAACTCATTGAATTATGCTATCATAAAACACTAATAAATGAAAAAGTAAAGGTTTCATTAGACAGTATGAATCAAATAAGCAATCTTGCAATGTCAACTTTTAATTATCAATTAGGTCTTACATCTGAGGATAAACTCCATTTGAATGAAATTTCCACTTATGTCAACTTATTTGAATTCACATTAAAATGGCATCTAAAACATTTGAAAAGCTATAATGATCCGGTACGAACCTATTTCAATTTAGCACCAGAATTGATGAAACCTTTTCATTTTATGCAAATATGTGAGCTTGAAAAAAAATATCCACCTCAATTCCGAACTTCATCTGATACCATTAATAAATGGCATTATCATAATCCGAATATTTATACTGTGATTACAGATATTAAAAAGAAAAATGTAATCGGTTTAATTGAAGCTCTCCCACTCAACAAAGAATATTCTGACCGTCTGTATAAGAGCGAACTAAATGATATAGAGATTCCAGCAGATGCAATCTTGAAATTCGACAAACCTGCAATATTAAAACTATATATTTCTTCCGTAATTATCGATACCTATTATTATAACAGCGATATTTTTATTTTTATGTTTGATGCCTTTTTAAAAAAATTGCTGATGTTAGCCAGAAAAGGAATTTATTTCACAGAAGTATTTGCTGATATTATAAATGCTCAAGGCAGGAAAATTGCCCGTTATTGGGAAATGGTAAAGGTAAATGATACACAGCATGCTTCATCCATCTTCAAACTTACCCTTATTCCCCCTTCGTTAGAAGAGTTGCTTCATATTACCGACCATAAAACAGCTGAGAGTTTGAACTATTATTACGAACGAAAATTCAATGAACTCAAAGAGTTGTTAGAAATAATATTGTAAGAAAAATAAAATTTCTACTTTTGCATTTTCTAATCCTTTTATTTTATGATTTTAATACAACAAATAGAAACTCTTTCATTAATTAAAGCTTTAATAATTGCTATTGTTGAAGGTATCACTGAATTTTTGCCGATTTCTTCCACAGGACACATGGTAATTACCGAAAAAATATTAGGTATAGCCGGTTCTGACTTCACCCAAACATTTATTGTAAACATCCAATTTGGAGCTATTTTATCTGTTATTGTTTTATATTGGAAACGCTTCTTTCAATCAGTGAACTTTTATTTAAAATTATTTGTCGCATTTTTACCTGCAGCAATTATTGGCTTTCTTTTAGGAGATTTTATCGATTCTATTTTAGAAAACGTTGTCGTAGTAGCTATATCATTATTATTAGGAGGAATTATTCTGCTATTTGTAGATAAATGGTTTAATAAACCAACCGACAAGCAAGAAGTCACTTTTAAAAATGCATTTATAATAGGCTGTTTTCAAGTAATTGCTATGATTCCTGGAATCTCACGTTCAGCTGCAACTATTGTTGGAGGAATGACTCGAAAGCTTACTCGTAAAAATGCCGCCGAATTTTCATTTTTCCTTGCCGTTCCAACCATGTTTGCCGCATCTGCATACAAATTACTTAAAAACTTCAAATCTATCAATTCCGATAATATTTCTTTATTAGTCATTGGAAATATCGTTGCTTTTATAATCGCCATGATTGCAATTAAAGCTTTCATAGGATTTTTGACAAAATATGGATTTAAAGTTTTTGGTTACTATCGCATATTATTAGGAGCAACCATCCTTATTTTATTGGTGTTGGGTTACGACTTAAATATCATAAAGTAGTGAATTTTCAAGAAGGAGAAATATTAATATTCGACAAACCATTAAGATGGACATCTTTTGATGTTGTAAATAATATTAGAGCATTTTTAAAATATAACGCTCATATACCTAAATTAAAAGTTGGTCATGCCGGAACACTTGATCCCCTTGCAACAGGAGTACTCATTATTTGTACCGGAAAATACACCAAACGAATTGAAGAATTTCAAGCTTTCGAAAAAGAATATACCGGCACTTTCACTCTTGGAGCTACTACTCCATGTTATGATTTAGAAAAAGAAATCGATCAACATTACGATATATCTCACATAACTCCAACTCTTATTTATGAGACGGTTAAAAAATTCATAGGTGATATTTTGCAGATTCCACCTACATTCTCTGCGATTAAAATTGATGGTAAAAGAGCTTATAAGTATGCCAGAAACGATGAAGAAGTCAAAATTCAATCAAAACAAATCTATATTAAAGAGTTTGAAATTACTAAAATCTCTCTTCCTGAAGTTCATTTTAGAATTGTTTGCAGCAAAGGCACCTACATTAGGGCAATTGCAAGAGATTTAGGAAAAGAATTAAATTCTGGTGCATACTTATCAAAACTTTGCCGAACTCGCATTGGAGAGTTCACTATTGATAAGGCAATTTCTATTGATTCATTCAAAGAAGCTTTGTTATTGGAATTCAGCTCTATAAAGCAATAATTTTAGTTGAAGAAAAGAATTTTTTCATCAAAAAACAGAAATATTTCAATTTAATTAGTTGGTTTAAAGAATTTTTATAACTTTGCACTCCCAAAAATTGAATTAAATATTCATTATATGTACGCAATAGTTGATATACAAGGACAACAATTCCGGGTTGAAAAAGACCAGGAAATCTTCGTCCACAGGTTAGACGCTAATGAAGGCGACCAACTTGATTTTGAAAAAGTAATGTTGTTGGATAACAACGGCAAGGTTAATGTAGGTGCCCCTTTTGTGGGCGGTGCGAAAATTACCGCTAAGGTTTTATCTCACGACAGAGGTGATAAAGTTCTTATTTTTAAGAAAAAACGCAGAAAAGGATATCAAACCTTGAATGGTCACAGACAAGATTTTACGAAGATATTGATTGAAAAAATCACTTCCTAATCTATTCTAAAACTTAAAAAGAAGAATTATAAGAATCCATTTCTGAAAATAATAATAACCAATATAAAATTAAAACATTATGGCTCACAAGAAAGGTGCTGGGAGTTCAAGTAACGGTCGCGAATCGCACAGTAAACGATTGGGCGTTAAAATATACGGTGGTCAATTAGCTGTTAGTGGCAATATTATTGTTCGTCAAAGAGGTACTGTACATAATCCCGGTGAAAACGTTGGATTAGGTAAAGATCATACTTTATTTGCTCTTATTGATGGTACCGTTGAATTTAAACGTAAAAGAGGAAATAAATCTTTTGTTTCTGTTCTCCCTTTTCAACAATTAGAGGCTTCCGTTAATTAAGTTAAGCAAAAAACATTTTTTATGAAATCTCCTGTCTGAAATTCATACAGGGGATTTTTTTATTTTAATACCTTTGTAAAAAAATCCGATATGCTGTCCATTCATTACATTAGAGAAAACACAACTGAAGTCGTCGAACGTTTAAATGTAAAAAACTTTGATGCTAAACAAATTATTGAAACTATTATTTCAATAGATTTGAAAAGAAGGGAAACACAAACAAAACTTGAAGATATTCTCGCCAAATCAAATTCTGTTGCTAAAGAGATAGGCGTTTTGTTTCAATCAGGTAAGGCCAACGAAGCCTCCCTGCTTAAAACTCAAACCACAGAGCTTAAACAACAATCGAAAGAACTAGCAGAGGCTCTTGATCAACTTGAAAAAGAGCAAAATCAACTTCTTATTACCTTACCTAACCTTCCACATACTTCTGTTCCTAAAGGTAAAACACCTGAAGATAACGTATTGGTACATTCAGAAGGTGCTATTCCTCAACTTTCAGATAATTGTCTTGCCCATTGGGATTTGGCAACAAAATATAATATTATTGACTTCGAATTGGGTAATAAAATTACTGGTACTGGATTTCCTGTATATAAAGGAAAAGGCGCAAAACTTCAACGAGCATTAATCAATTTTTTCATAGATAATGCTATTAAAAATGGATTTAACGAAATTCAACCTCCATTAATGGTGAATGAAGCCTCAGGTTATGGAACAGGACAATTGCCTGATAAAGAAGGTCAGATGTATCACGTTACACTGGACAATTTATATCTCATTCCCACAGCTGAAGTTCCTATTACTAATCTTTACAGAAATGTAATGCTCAAAGCAGACCAATTACCTGTTAAAAATGTGGCTTACTCACAATGTTTTCGTAGAGAAGCAGGCTCTTATGGAAAAGACGTCAGAGGACTTAACCGGCTACATCAGTTTGATAAAGTTGAAATAGTTCAACTTCAAACACCGGAGTGTTCTTATGAAACTCTGGAAGAAATGAAGGACTATGTAGCATCCTTGCTCCGTTTGCTCGAATTTCCTTTTAGGATATTAAAACTTTGCGGAGGAGATATGAGCTTCACCGCAGCCTTAACTTACGACTTAGAGGTATATTCTACAGCTCAACAAAGATGGCTTGAAGTGAGTTCTGTTTCCAATTTTGAAACCTTTCAATCGAATCGCATGAAACTTCGGTATAAAGACAATGATGGAAAGACTAAAGCAGTGCACACTTTAAATGGAAGTGCCTTAGCATTGCCCCGAATAGTGGCTGCATTACTTGAAAATAATCAAACCCCTGGAGGAATTATTATCCCTAAAGCCTTGCAATCGTATACCGGATTCGAAATCATAAATTAATTTCTATTATGAAAAATACATATATATCAGGAATACTTATACTTGTTATATTATATTTTAGCAGTTGTGCTAATCCTGAAAAAAAACAACATCTTGCCAAATTAGATTCTTTAATTGTAATTTTAGATACTGCCTCAGCACAATTATCTATTTTCGATAAAGCTGACATTAAAGCTCGCTACAATACTTACGTGAAAAATTTTACTCAAATAAACAATAATTTTACTTGGGATATTAAAGATAGTGGATGGTCGAAAATTTTGAATTATGCCAATATGAGCAAAACCCTAAAGAAAAATTTCTCGAAAGCTGCTGAATTAAAATCACAAATTGCCGAATCGAAAACACAACTTAAAAATTTAGCTCATGACATTGAATCAGGCTCAATTGAAAAAGTTAAACAAGTAGAATATTTGCAAACAGAAGAAGATGTTGTAAAATGCTTAGCTATGTCGGTTATGCTTAAAACAGAACAAGTTCAGCAATTGCTCACACGCCATGACAGCCTTGCACCTTTAATTGAAAAATTGATTTTAAATCCTCCTAAAACAAAAAAGTCGACTAAAGCGTTTATACCAAAAGACGAAGATGATTAATATTAAAATCTATTTTTTTTCGTTTAATTAAAATGAAAAACACATTCCGCATTTCTTTAATTATACTTTGCCTGTTATTTTTCAGAAGAGGTTTTGCACAAAATAACACCGATGAGCAGTTAGCTATTCAATATTATACAGATAAAGAATATGCTAAAGCGGTTGAAATTTTCGAGCAATTGTTCAGCAAAAAAAACAATGCGTATTATTATGTATATTATCTGCAATCACTTATTGAAATGGGTGATTTTAAGAAAGCCGAAAAAATCGTAAAAAAACTTCAGCACGATTATCCAAACGATTTAAAATATCAGGTTGACCTTGGGTATGTTTACATCTCATCAAACGACCCTAATAAAGCTAAAGACATTTTTGAAGATGCCATCAAAAATATTACAGCAAATAATCAACAAATAGTTGATCTTGCTAATGCGTTTTTAATGCGAAGGCAAACGGATTATGCAATTAACACCTATAAAATAGGACGAAAAGTTCTGAAAAATCCTGCGGTGTTTTGCATGGAGTTAGCATACATATATGAGTCAACCGGCAACTTTAATGATATGATGAATGAGTTGCTTGATTTTGCCGAACAAAATGCAACTTCAATGGCTTCTATCGAATATTATTTGCAGAATTCGTTAAACAACGATCCTGAAGACAAGAAAAACGAAGCTTTAAGAACTCAACTTTTAAAACGAATTCAAAAGAATCCTGAATTACTTACGATGGTTGAAATGCTTTACTGGCTTTCTATTCAACAAAAAGAATTTGATCAGGCCTTCACTCAGTCGAAATCATTGGATAAGCGTCAGTACGAAAAAGGTGACAGAATTTACAAACTTGCCGGCATTTGTCTTTCAAACAAAGACTATGATGTGGCAGCAAAAGCTTTCGAATATCTGATTGCTAAAGGATCTGATAATGTGTATTATCTTACTTCCCAAATCCAATTACTTAACACAAAATATCTCAGAACAACTTCTGTTTTACCTGTCAATCTAGCTGAATTAGCCCTTATTGAAAAGGAATATCATGCATTGCTCGAAAAAGAAGGTTCTAACTCTTTTACGATTGAATTGATTCAAAATTTAGCTCACATAAAGGCTTTTTATTTTAACGAATTGCCCGATGCCATTCAGTTGCTTGAGCAAGCAATCGCCATTAAAGATGCCAATCCCAGCGTCTTGGCTGAATGTAAAATTGAACTTGCAGATGTATTGTTGTTCTCCGATGATGTGTGGGAAGCAAGTCTTTTGTATTCACAAGTAGAAAAAGCATTTCCGAACGATCCCATTGGTCATAAAGCTAAGTTTAAGAATGCCTATCTTTCATATTATATTGGTGAATTTGATTGGGCTAAAGCTCAGTTGGATGTGCTTAAAGCAGCCACATCTAA
Organism: Bacteroidota bacterium; assembly: GCA_037144095.1. Taxonomy (GTDB): domain Bacteria; phylum Bacteroidota; class Bacteroidia; order Bacteroidales; family CAIXTV01; genus CAIXTV01. Next base: position 1,862 of record JBAWXL010000014.1, on the reverse strand, counting down.
ACTCATTGCCAACGATGCAATGGATTTATCTCTTTTAATAAGCGAAAACCGTGACGAGGATAGCTCTACAGTAGGCTTGTCATATTATGCCAAAGCCGATTTATTGCTCTTCAGAAATAAAGATGAGTTAGCTCTTAAAACCCTCGATTCGGTCGCAATTCTTGGTCCTAACCATCCCTTACGTGATGAAGTATTATTTAAAAAGGCTCAGATTCAACTTAAAAATGGTCGTTACACTGAAGCCGACAGTTTGCTTGCCAAATTAATAGAGCTATATCCTGAAGACATTTTAGGCGATGATGCGGTTTTCTTAGAAGCTCAGATAAACGAAAACTATCTGAATAATAAAGCAAAGGCAATGGCTTTGTATAAACAACTCTATACAATTTATCCGGGAAGTTTATTTGCCGGCGATGCCCGTAAGAGCTTCCGAAGATTAAGAGGAGACGTAATAAATTAAAGTCGGCAGCCTTCAGACTGCAATTCACAAAACATATTGTATCGAAATATTTACTAAGTTTGTACTATGCTTTCTGCCTTCAAACAATATTTTGAACAACATCATTTATCCAGTAACGGGCAACATATTTTGCTTGCTATTAGTGGAGGAATCGATTCTGTTGCATTGTTTCATTTGTTCAGGCTTTCTGGCTATGCTATTTCAGTGGCGCATTGCAATTTTCAACTCAGGGGAAAGGAATCAGATGAGGATGAAAGTTTCGTCAATTCGTTGGCTTCTGAGTTTGATGTGCCTTTCTTTTCAAAACAATTCGACACTTTATTGTATGCCGAAAGCCATCAATTATCCATTCAAATGGCTGCGCGTGAGCTTCGTTATCAATGGTTCGACGAACTGAAAACGCAGCATGGTATCGATAGAATTGCACTGGGGCACAATCAGAATGATGAAGTAGAAACCTTTTTCATCAATCTGTTTAGGGGCACAGGATTAATGGGTTTGCATGGCATTTTAGCCGCAAGAAATCATTTCATTCGTCCATTGCTTTTTGCAACAAGGCAGCAGATTGTTTCCTTTATAAACGAAAACAACTTTAGCTATCGTGAAGATTCTTCAAACGCTTCTGATAAATATTTAAGAAATCGTATTCGAAATCATTTGCTGCCGCTTATCGACGAAATTCATCCCGAGGGATGCGTACGTCAAATTCACAACAGCATACAAAAAGTAAAAGGCAGCGAGCAAATATATAGAGATTGCATTGAAGAAAAGAAAAAAATGATGCTTAAAACAATGGGCAATAAAGTAGTAATTGACTTAAAGAAACTTCAAGCCCTCACTCCTATTGAAACTTATTTATTTGAATTTATTCATCCTTTTCGATTCAACGAAAGCCAAATCACACAGTTGTTACATTGTTTCAACTCTTCAGGAAGACGTTTTTTCTCTCCCACGCATCAACTTCTGGTTGATCGCAATGAAATCATTATTGAACCTATTCGCGAAAAGCAGAATGAATTTTTTTATATCGAAAAAGATGAAGTGGAAATACTGCAACCCATTCATTTGTCCTTTAAAACCGCTACTTATAACAAAGAAATCTCTATCCCTGCTTCGTCTTCCATTGCCTATCTTGATATTGAGAAATTGATATTCCCGCTTATTTTGCGAAAATGGCAGAAAGGCGATTATTTCTATCCATTTGGCATGAATAAACCCAAAAAACTTTCCGATTTCTTTATCGATAATAAAATCTCTGTCTTCGAAAAAGAAGCGACCTGGCTTCTGTGTTCAACCGAAAATATTTGTTGGATTGTTGGGAAAAGAATTGATAATCGATATAAAATCGGCAAGAATACTACTAAAGCTTTTGTGGTGGAAATGACTGCTGAATAAACCTTCA
>JBAWXL010000013.1:0-32660 GCA_037144095.1 Bacteroidota bacterium | reverse complement strand
GATGCATTCTCTTCATAGTAAAACACAAATAAATACAATCGCCAGATTGATTTAGTTGTTTATTTTACCCCGTTCGCCTGAGGATGAGGTTCGACTGAAGTTCCAACCTCAGTCGGCACTATCCATACAGGTTGAACCTGTATAAAGATAAAACCATCCAAAAGCTTTAGCAGGAAAAGTCAAAATAGATATTTCAATCACGATTAAAATTTTTAATTTTGTATTATAGAAGAATTTTATGTCGACAGGATATAAAATATCAGAAAAAGAAGAAGTCTTTTATTTGACTTTTCAAATAGTAGGATGGGTTGATATTTCTCCGTTGATAGAAACGCACGTTTGGAAAGTTCAAATATTTTTGGTACATTTGTGCAGAAACACCGATAACACTTTAAATCGTCGTCCTTAATAAAAATCCATTTCAAATCTTTAGCTTACATCCTTTGGTAGGTCTGGCTATTTAAGTAGTAAAAAAGACAGATTAAACCCAAACCACTTATCAAATCTCCTTGTTTTCTAATTATTACAACTCAAATAAGCACCTAATAATCAATCATTAATTTTGAAATTAATGAAATTTAACAGACGAGATCATGTTTGTATTAATAATAGTTCTACTTTTGTAACTATTATAAACATGAACTGAATTATGCAGGAACAAAAAATATTGGCTTTAATTGATAACATCATTTCAGTTAAGCCTATGTTTTATAAAACTCTTGGAAAACCCGTTCCTATGAGCTCCGACATTACGCCGGGAGCTTATTATGCTCTGATGTATTTAAAAAAACACGATATGTTTTCGATGAGCGATCTGGGTAAAATGTTGCAGATTTCGAAACCAAATGTTACGGCTTTGGTGAACAAATTGATAGCAAAAGGGTTTGTAATACGCTCTTCAGATAAGTTAGACAGGCGTCTTATTATGATTAGATTATCGGCAAAAGGTAGTCAATTTATCGAAAAGAATAACAAAAAATATTTCGAGCAAATTAAAAGCAAACTACAAACACTTAGCGATGAAGAATTGGAATCATTTTCAATTTCGCTTCAAAATGTGAAAGACACCCTTTTAAAAATATCGATCGCAGACATAAATGAATTAAAAAATTAAACTCCTTATAAATAGAAAATGGTATGGAAAAGCAAGCAAAAGAAGTGAAAAAAAAGAATAATAATAAGGTGTATATACCGATGATATTGGTTATCCTGACAGTTGTTATACTTGGGTGGTTTTGGTATAGGGATTATTCGAAATATATTACAACGGATGATGCTTATGTTGAGTCGGATAATGTATCAGTAAGTTCAAAAATCTTGGGACGTATTTCTGATGAATTTGTGGACGAAGGCGACAGCGTTAAAAAAGGGATGTTGCTTGCAGTGCTCGACAGTACGGATTTAATTGCGCAAGAAAACCAAACTATTGCCTTGAAAGAGCAGGCCATTAGCACTAAACTTCAAACAGAAGCAAGTTATAAATATGATCAGGAGAACTTGAAGGTTTTGCAGGTGAGCCTCGACAAAGCGAGTGAAGACTATACACGGGCAAAAGCACAATATGAAGGTAAAATCATCACAAAAGAAACCTACGAACATGCAACCAAAACCCTCGAAACGGCACAGGCACAATTGAATGCTTCTACTTCTGCCCTCTTGGTATCGAAAGCAAAAATTGAAAGTGCAGCATCAGCTATCAAATCGGCAGAAGCTCAGGTGGCACTGATTGAAACCCAATTGAAAAACACCAAACTCTATGCTCCAATGGATGGCATTATTGCCAAAAGGTGGCTGTTGCCTGGCGACATTACTTCAGCAGGTCAATCATTGTTTACTATAACCAATAATCAAAAATATTGGGTGGTGGTTTACATAGAAGAGACGAAAATGTCGCAACTTCATTTGGGGCAAAAAGCCAGATTTACGATTGATGCATTTTCGGGAATTGATTTTATTGGAAAAATATTTAGTATAGGTTCAAACACTGCATCTCAATTTTCACTCATTCCACCCAATAATGCTTCGGGCAATTTCACGAAAGTTACTCAACGTGTTCCTTTAAAAATATCGATTGAAGGCACTGAAAGTGGTGAAAAAATTAATTCATTGAAATTTCTTGCCGGAATGTCGGCAGAAGTTAAAATCGTAAAGGATTAACATGGCAAAAAAAGGAGTTTCTCCTTCGCACCACATCCGGAAGTGGGTAAGAAACCGTGATTCGGCTTACCACCCTCAAAACATCAATTATAAATGGTGGTTGCTTGCCACTGTGATGCTGGGGACATTTATGGCGGTGCTCGATGCCACCATTGTGAATGTTGGTTTGCCTAAAATCATGGCATCCTTTGGGGTTGGACTGGATAAAATTGAATGGGTTATCACGGCCTATATGCTTGCCATGGCAGTGATGTTGCCAACTACCGGATGGTTGGCTGATAGATTTGGCTATAAAAGAATGTATATTTACGGACTTTTCTTATTTACATTGGGTTCGTTTTTATGTGGAATTTCTTCTGATGAAAACATGTTAATTATCGCCCGCATCATTCAGGGATTGGGCGCAGGAGCAATTCAACCCCTGGGCATGGCAATCATCACCCGCGAATTTCCTCCTCATCAAAGAGGGGTTGCAATAGGGTTTTGGTCAATATCAGCTGCAGCTTCGGTTTCCTTTGGACCCTTGATTGGGGGCTATTTAATTGATAATTTTAGTTGGCAACTTATCTTTGACGTGAATATTCCGATTGGCATTTTTGCTATATTGGCAACCATCATAATTCAAAGAGAATATAAAAACCCGAGAATACGTAAATTCGATTTAATTGGATTTCTATCAGTGATCACTTTCCTGCCCTTAACCTTATTTGCTTTATCAGAAGGAAATGCCGCCACAAATTCTGCAGGATGGTCGGCTCCTTATATATTAATGTGTTTTGCTATTTCTGCAATTGCTTTTGCAGTTTTTCTTACCAATGAGCTTACTGTCAAAGAGCCATTAATAGATTTAAAACTGCTTACTAATTTTAATTTCGGTTTGAGCACTTTCATCCTTTTGATTTTCAGTATGGGGATGTTTGGAAGCACTTTCCTTCTGCCTATTTACATGCAAAATTCTTTAGGTTATACGGCTGTTCAGGCGGGTGCTGTTTTTCTTCCTGTGGGAATAATACAGGGATTAATTTCACCTTTTGCAGGGAAAATGTCTGACAAACTGAATCCTAAAATACCCATAATAATAGGAGTTATGCTACTTGCCCTTAGCTTCTATCTCAATTCATTCTTGTCTTTTCTTACTGAAAGGAGTTATATAATGATCTCTCTCTACATAAGGGGTTTTGCGTTAGGGATGGTCTTTACCCCTTTAAGTGCAGTTTCCCTATTGCAAATTCCACGTGAGAAAATGGCACAAGCTTCAGGCATTTCAAATACTATTCGTCAGTTAGGAGGAAGCCTTGGGGTTGCACTGCTTGCCACCCTGCTAACCACTCGTGTAAATTATCATTCACAAATGTATGAACAGGCTATTCAGCCAAAATCACAGACATACAGCAATATTTCCAAAAATCTCACACAAGAAATCATGCACAACACTGGAAGTACTTATTATGGAGCTATTAAAAAATCGCAATTTGCCATTGTCTCCAATGTAAGTAAGCAAGCTTATATTGAAGGAATTGATGATGACTTCCTGATAGCTGCTTTTATTACTATTATTGGAGGAATTCCGGTGTTTTTTTTACGAACTAAAAAAGATAAACTCTTAAAAAATGTCCATCATGCTTAAAATTAAAAAATATATAAAATTCACATTATTATTAATAGGAGCTATTATTTCTTTTAGCAATATTGTTCAAGGTCAAAATTCAAAAGACTCATTGTCGCTGAACAAAATCATATCTACAGTGGTGCAAAATCATCCATCTGTAAAAGAAGCTATTGAAGCCATCAATTCTGCAAATGCGGGTATTGGTTTGGCAAAAGCCGGATATTACCCTAATATTGATGTTTCAGCTTCTTACACAAGGTTAGGACCCGTTCAGGAAATTACATTTCCCGGTTTCGGAACGTTCCAATTGTATCCTGCAAATAATTACGCTGCAAATCTGAATTATTTTCAGACTTTATTTGATTTTGGTAAAACGGCCAAGGGGGTAACTCTTGCAAAAGAAAACAAAAACTTAAGTCAGCTAACAATTGAACAGGTAAAACAAAAACTTGCCATTACAACTACTATGTTTTACTATTCAATGGTATATTTACAAGAAGCCATTAAAATTAATAAGGAACAACAAAAAACACTAGAAGAACATCTTGCTTTTATTGAGAAAAAGCAAGAAACAGGTTCGGCAACTCCTTATGAAATACTTTCTACAAAAGTAAAAATTTCGACTGTTGAAAGCATTGGGATAGATTTACAAACAAGTTTGAGAAATCAGATTACTGAGCTTAATTCACTAATGGGACAAACTGAAAATACTAGCTTTTCTGTAAAACAAGAATTAGATATTAAACTTCCAAACATATCTCAGGATTCAATACTTTCTTATGCTTTTGAACACAGAGATGAAATAAAAATCACAAAAGAAAAAGCTATTTTAGCAGCTTTGAAATATAAATTAGTAAAAGCTCAGGATAATCCCAGTCTGAATGTTCAACTTTCAGGAGGTGGGAAGAACGGCTATATTCCTGACTTGAATGCGATAAAACCTAATTTTCTTGCCGGGCTTGGTTTGAAAATACCGATTTTTGAGGGATCAAGATTGAAATTTAATTTGTCACAAGCTAAATCAAATATCACTTATATTGATTATGAAACTGAACTTGCGAAAAGAACAATATCTGTAGAGGTAGCTGAAAATGAAGAAAACTTGAAAGCTTCTTTGAAAAAGATTGAACGTTTTAGCTTACAACTTAGCCAATCTCAAGAAGCATTTGAATTAGCGCAAACAAGTTTTAAAGCAGGAAGTATTACAAATCTTGACTTATTGGATGCTGCTACAACAATTTCAGAAAGCAATCTTTTACTTTTAAAATCAAAGATAGAATATGCTACTAATATTTTCAAATTAAAAATTGCAGTTGGTGAAAGGTTATATTAGTGAGAAGAGACATTTCCATTGTTTAGCCAAGTTAACAACAATAATGCTTGATCCTTCATCAAACTAACTCATTTCATGTGTATTAATATAATTTATTTTCTTATAATGACCAAGAAATATTTTCCAGGCTAAATTATTTTTTTACTTAACAAACAACACATACCTTTAGCTGACACAAAAATAATTTCAAAGTATTTCGTTTATGCTATTGTAGATATAAAATAATTTGTACTTTTGCAGTCCGTTTATAAAAATAGAAATTTGAACATATGGCAAATCATAAATCTTCAATAAAAAGAATTAGAGCAAATGAAACTCGTAGACTTCGTAATCGCTACGATGCAAAAACCATGCGTAATGCACTTAAAAAATTCAGAGCTTTGGATGCTAAGGAACCTGCAGTTGAGAAATTGCCTGATATGATTTCGCTTATTGACAAATTAGCAAAGAAATCGGTAATTCATAAAAATAAAGCTTCCAATTTAAAATCAAAACTCATGCGTAAAACAAACGCGTTGAGTAAATAATACTATTTTCTAAAAATATTTGTTTTCATTATTGTTAGGTTTAGCCTCTCTTGAAAAAGGGAGGCTTTTTTTGATTTATATCATTCTTATAATTTTATTCTCGTTTTTATCAAGTTTATATATTCATTTAGCTTGTATAACAATATTGATACGTTGTTCATCAATTACCTGCAATACAATTACTTAATACATATAATGACTTGATTTATAATATTTCCTTATTTGTAAGATTCTATTTACGTTCATCATATTAAAATAAATTTTCGTGCAAAAGATATCTGTTAAAATGCTCAAATTGAAGAAAAAAAAACTTCAAACAAAATATTATTGTATTTTTGTCATGCTAAACCCTTTTAGTAATTAAAAAAAATGTACCTTTGAAAATTATTTTTAGGCTTTATAAAAGCTCATACTTTGTGTATTTGTTTCCATAAAGTTTACTCATATAAAACATAATAAAAAACAGTAAATCAAATTAAAAACAAACAAATTAATACGCTATGAAAAAATTACTTTTAAAATTTAGTGTTGCCGTTTTAGTTCTATTATTTTCAACATTTAGTGTTCTAAAAGCGCAATCAAATCAGTATTTAAACTTCGACGGAGTTAATGATTGGGACAGTGTTCCCAATGCATCTGCCTTAGTTACGGGAGCTACAGCCATGTCGATTACTGGCTGGTTCTTTGATAACAATCTCAACTATGGCCAGGGCTTAATGGGATTTCGTACAGGAACAGAATCCTTTTACCTTATTTCATTAAATAATGGTCAAATTGAAGCACGTTTTATTAATTCGGCAAATGTAACTTCGCAACCCACCATCCCAACAGGGACTATTATTCCAAACATTTGGCAGCATTTCGCTTTTGTTTATGATGGAACTAAAACTTATTTTTATCAAAATGGAGCCTTGGTTAGTAGTGCAACTGCATCAGGGTCTCTTACAATTGGGACTACACCTTTTGCAATAGGGAAAAGCACATTAGGGACTTTTAATTTCTACTATAATGGGAATATTGACGAAGTTACTTTATGGAAAAAAGCTTTAACTCAGGCAGAAATTTCAGCCATGATGACCACAGAACCTATAGGAAATGAACCAAATTTATTACTCTACTACAAATTTAATCAAGGTGTTCCAGGGGGAAATAATACCGGAATTACCACCTTACATAATGAAGTTGCTGCAAATTCACCTTTATATGACGCAGTGCTAAATAACTTTGCATTAACTGGTACTACATCTAACTTTGAAGGTACCTTAAATAGTCATTTTCAGGCAATATCATTTCCTCAAATCAGCACAAAGCTGACAACTGATCCTCCTTTTTATTTACATGCAAGTGCGTCCTCAGGTTTAAAAGTTAGCTATACCGTTTTATCTGGCCCTGCAACTATTTCCTCAGATTCTTTAGTCACTCTTACTGGTGCTGGGACAGTTTCAATAAAAGCTTATCAGAATGGAAACGCGCAATATGATACTGCGAGCCCAGTAATAAATACTTTTGATGTCGTTAACCCTAGTGCCAATGCTCCAATTGTTGAAGCCAGACATCCTCTAAATGGGATGGTTTATATGCCTACCCTTTCTAAAATTCAATTAGCTGCGATTGCCTCAATAAACTATCCATCTTTGTTTTCTGTTCAGGAAGTTCATTTCAAAATTGGCGGTGTTACATATCCAGCTCATGATTTTGGTAATGGGCATTATACTACATGGTGGCAACCTTCTGCATATGGTAACTATGCAATTGACATAATTGCGACGAGCAATTATGGAACCATCTCTACAACAACCTCAAATATTATAGTTGCATCAAATGCTGTGGATACAGTGGTAACTGCCTTCAGTGGAGTTTTGATTAATATTAACGTAGGCACACAGGAAATTGATGGTGTATTGCCTTCATATGTTGGAGCTTATGATACAATAATTGCCACTTTAAATGTAACATGCCCTACTGGTGGTTGCGGTGAATGGGATCATACTGCCAGTATTGATGCAAAGAGTCATGAAGGAAACTGGTTCGAGATCATTAGATATATCACACCATACAGCACAGCTTGTACTCATTCTATAAGTGTTACAGATTATATGTCACTTTTAACGGGGAAAGTCAAATTCAGAGTTAGTTGTGCTACTTTGGATAATGGATATAATTATGAGTTGAAATTTACTTATAAAGCAGGTACTCCACCCCACAAATACAGTCAAGTAAATCAGATTTGGAGAGCAAGTTACGATTTTGGTAATTATGCAAATCAACAACCAGTTGGTGTTGTTAATTATACTTATCCTGCAAATGTGGCCGATTGTAAATTAAAACTTATTTCTACTGGGCACATGGGACCCAATAACACAAGTAATGCCGCCGAATTTTATGAAGCAACTCATCATATCTATATAAATAATGTAAATACATTTTCACAACATAACTGGACTACATGTAATCCAAATCCTGATAACTGTATGCCACAAAATGGAACATGGACATACAACCGGGCAGGTTGGTGCCCCGGTTCTATTGCTAAACCTTTCGATTATGCAATGCAACCCTACATTTCAAGTGGAACTGTTGCTTTGAAATATATTTTCTATGAAAGTTACATTGATCAGTGTAATCCTAACTACCCACCTTGCGTCACAAGTTCTTCATGTACTGATTGTGCAGATGGGGCTAATCCATTTCTTGTAGTTGCTTGTAATTTGGTTAACTTCTTTGATAGTATTCCTCCAAATCCAGGCATTCAAAATATATCTGAGGCAAAAAAAGAATTTGGAATTTCTGTTTATCCTAATCCTTCAAATGGTAAGTTTAAACTCGAAGCAAATACCACTCCTGATAAACCTTATAATGTAGAAGTGTATAATATGGCAGGTAATGTTATTAAGCAATTCACTTGGAAAGGAGAAGATACTTATTTAGATCTTTCTAGTTACACATTGGGTATTTACCTTTTAAAGATTAGTAACAGCAGTGGAGTAGAAACTAAAAAACTGATACTCCAATAACATACTAATTAGACTAATGTTAGTGTATTAATCAATCAAATATAAATATCATGAAGAAGTTAATAGAGAAATTAAGTATTGTTTTCTTAATTATTTTTCTTTCTGCCTTCAATAAAACACAAGCTCAATCGAATCAGTATTTAGATTTCGATGGTGTTAATGATTATGTAAATGTTCCTAATGCCTCCACTTTGGTTGCCGGTGCAACAGGTCTCACCATTACAGGGTGGTTTTATAATACCACTATGGGATATGGACAAGGAATGATGGGTATAAGAGGAACCGGCGGGGCATTTTATCTGATTGAATTAGGTAGTGGAACTATTGAATGCCGTTTTGTAAATTCTGCCAATACATTATATCAGGTAACAGCTCCTGCATCAACAATCATTCCCAACACATGGCAACACTATGCTTGGGTGTATGATGGCTCAAATGTTAAACTATATTTAAATGGAACTTTAGTGGGGAGTGCTGCGGCAAGTGGGAGTTTCTCCTCTACGGCAGTTTTACCATTTGTAATAGGATTAAGCCCTGTTACAGGATATAACTTTTATTACAAAGGGGGCATCGACGAAATTACCCTTTGGAATAAAGCCTTAACTATGACGGAAATTCAACACATGGATACTGTTGAACCAACAGGCAATGAAGCGAACCTACAACTATATTATAAGTTTAATCAAGGGGTTCCTGGGAGTGATAATACCAGTATTACAAAGCTCATTAATCAAGTAAGTGTTAATTCTCCTCTTTATGATGGTGATATTACTAACTTTGCCATGATGGGGCTAACTTCAAACTTTGAAGGTACTTTAAATAATTCTTTTCAGGCAATTTCTTTTCCACAAGTTGGACCAAAGTTAACTACAACTCCACCCTTTAACCTTCATGCAACGGCAACTTCAGGCTTACCGGTAAGCTTTACAATAATTTCAGGACCTGCTACTATTAGCAACGACTCTGTTGTCACAGTTTCAGGAGCAGGTACTGTAATTGTCAAAGCATATCAGAATGGAAACACTCAGTATGATACTGCAGTTCCTGTTATTAATACCTTTGATGTGGTTGACCCGATGGCTAATGTTCCTTTAGTAGAGCCCAGGCATCCTTTGTCTGGAAATGTATATGTTGGCGACACTTTATCAAAAATACAATTAGCTGCTCTGGCAACTATTAATTATCCATCATTGTTTACAATAACTGATTTGCATTTTAAAGTTAACGGAACCAATATTCCAACACACGATTATGGGAATGGTCATTTTACTGCTTGGTGGTTACCCCCTTCATATGGGACTTTTAACATTGAGATTGATGCTACCAATAATTATGGGGCTACAAGTATTACCAATGTTAATGTTAATATTATGGCAAATTCTCTTGACACGACTGTGCAAGCTTTTAGTGGTATAATTAATAACTCTTCAGTTGTAAACGAAGTGGTAGTTGATGGTCAGCTTCCTTCCTTTTTAGGAGCCTACGATACTATTATTGCGACATTAACAGTTACGTGTCCACCTGGTGGTTGCGGTGCATGGGATTATATAAGGAGTATTAAAGCAAAAAGTCATGAGGGTAATTGGTTCGAAATTATCAGATATATCACTCCTTATGGAGTTACTTGTTCACACAGCGTAAACTTAGGCGACTATATGTCCATCTTAAATGGGAAAGTTACTTTTAAGATTGTAGGATTAGATAATGGGTATTATTATGCACTCAAACTAACTTATAAGTCAGGAGCACCTCCTCATAAATACAGTCAGGTTTCTGAAGTATGGAATGGGAATTATGATTTTGGAAATTATAGTAATCAGCAACCAGTGGGGGTATTTAATTATACTTTCCCGGCAAATGTAATTGCTTCAAAAATAAAGCTTGTTTCAACGGGCCATGGTGGACCAAGCAACACAAGCAATGCTGCTGAATTTTACGATGCCACTCATCATGTTTATGTAAATGGTGCAAATACATTTACTCAGCATAACTGGACAACTTGTAATCCTAATCCTGATAATTGTATGCCACAAAGCGGTACCTGGACATACAGTCGTGCAGGTTGGTGTCCGGGTTCTATTGCACGTCCTTTCGATTTCAATATTTCTCCATTTATAGGTTCAAATAATATTGCTTTGAAGTATGTTTTTTATGAACAATATATCGATCAGTGCAATCCAAACTATCCTGGATGCCAATCAGGAACAACTTGTACTGATTGTAATGCAGATGTTCAACCCTATCTTGATGTAAATTGTAATTTGGTCAATTTCTTCGATAGCATTCCTCCAAATCCTGGAATTCAAAATGTAACTGAAATTAAAAAGGAGTTTAGTATTTCTGTTTTCCCAAATCCTTCCAATGGGAAGTTTAAACTTGAATCGGAAACAACCCCAGATAAGCCTTTTAATGTGGAAGTGTATAATATGGCTGGTAATATCATAAGACAATTTACTTGGAATGGCCAAGGTATGTATCTCGACTTATCAGGATATACTAACGGCTTGTATTTGTTAAAAGTTAGCAATAGTAGTGGTGTAGAAACTAAGAAATTGATTGTTCAATAATGAACAGAATATTTGCAAATGTCATGATATGGACATTTGCAAATATTCAATTTATAAGAAACCTAAAAAATAATTAAATTCAAACTATATAAAAACGAAAGATTTAACAGGAAAAACCTTTAAATAATCTTCTAACAAACCAAATTATCAAAACTAATTTTTACAATATGATAAAACAGCTACTACTTATTTTTTTATTTATCTTTGGGATGATAGCCATTACGGAAGCTCAGGACTTTACTGTTTCTGGAACAGTCACATCAACAGAAGATGAACAACCACTTCCATTTTTAAATGTATTAATTAAAGGAACCAATACAGGGACAACTACTGATATTAATGGTAAGTATACTATTAAACATGTCTCAACAAAAGATTCATTGATTTTTAGTTTTATTGGCTATAAAACAAAAACTGTTAGTGTTAGTAAGCAAAGTGTTATAAATATTAAAATGGAACCAACCATTAACGTGCTAAAAGAAGTAGTTGTCACTGCTTTGGGCGTTACAAGACAAACACGTGAAGTTGGTTACTCTACTCAAAAAGTGGAGGGATCTGAACTTCAAAAATCTGATGCATCAAACATTGTTAGTGCATTAAGTGGAAAATCAGCTGGGGTTCAAATAGCAAATCCTGATGGCGTTGAAGGGGGTACAACACGAATTACTATACGTGGGAATAATAACATTTCCGGGAATAATCAACCTTTAATTGTTGTTGATGGGACTCCAATAGAAAATGATCCAGGAATGACTTCAGTTGGACGTGGTACCGATTGGGGATCTGCAATAAATAACATCAATTCTCAGGACATAGAAAGTATTAATATATTAAAAGGTGGAGCAGCATCGGCATTATACGGCTCTCGGGGTGCTAATGGTGTTGTCTTAATAACTACTAAAAAGGGGAAAAAACAGAAAGGTATTGGAGTATCATACAACTTAAGTTACAAAATTTCGAATCCATATCGCTATCGAGATGTTCAGAATAAATATGGTGGTGGTGCCCCTACTTCTTTAACTACTCCAAAATTTACGCTTGATTCAAACGGCATTGCAGAGTTTCCGAATTTGCAACATAGTGATAATTTAGTAATTGATCAGGCCGGTCATACTTCATCAACTTCTCAAGAATTTGGCTATTATGGCTCCTCTGTGTCATGGGGCCCTGAAATGTTAGGTCAACAAGTTAAATGGTGGGATGGGAGCATAAAATCATGGTCTCCTCAGCCCGATAACTTGAAGTTACCTTATCGTAATGGAAATACAACAACTCATAATATTGCTTTTGAAGGAGGTGGAGATAGAGGAACCATGCGTATTTCTATTACAAGACAAGATAATCAGGCTATTGTTTACAATTCTGATTATAATCAAACAACAATTGGTTTAAATTCAGCATTAAAAGTTTCTGATAAAATTAATGCAGTTGTAACTGCTTCTTATATGGATTATCACCGAACAAACTCTCCTACTCTTGGAGAATCTGAAAGTTCTTTTGGTAAAGGATTGTTATACTGCTGGCCACGAAGTTATCAGGGCGAAGATTTCAACAATTACCAATTGGCAGATGGTACTAGAAACACTTATTCGAATTATCCTTATGCTTATATTGATGAATATTTGTGGTGGAACTATTTCAATAACAATACTACCTTAGATAGAAATAAATTAATTGGCGGTTTGGCTTTAAATTACGATATTACTCCGTGGTTAAGTTTTTCAGGTCGTGTTGGATTAGACTATCAATTAGATCAGTTTGAAGCAAAAAATAAGCCAGTGGATGTTGTCGGATTACAAAACGGTTATTATTCGAATTCGCTCAGTAGAGATAAAAGCATTAACTCTGAATTTTTGTTTTCCGCATCAAAAGATAGTATTTTTGATTCGAAATTTAATATAAAATTTAATGTTGGAGGTTCCTCATGGTACAGATATATATATGGAATTAATGGGAAATCAGGCACATGGTATTTCCCTAATATGTACACCTTTTCGAATTATACTCAACCCCAACCTTCTGCAAATATTACAGGTGATGTTTTATCCACAGTCGCTGCAGGCGAATCATTGTGGAGAAAGAAAATCAATTCGGTTTATTCGTTTATCAATTTATCTTACAGTAATTTCATTTTTCTCGAAATAACTGGACGTAATGATTGGTCATCAGCTTTACCAATGGATAAAAATTCTTATTTCTATCCATCAGCAACTTTGAGCTTTATTCCAACAGAAATTTTTAATGTAAAAAGTAAATGGTTTAACTTTTGTAAAATCAGAGGTGGAGCTTCACAAACTGCCACTGATACCGATCCTTATCAAACTTCTTTTAATTATTCATCTACTTTGTTTGGTGGAAGTCAAGCTGCAGGATTTCCGACAACTATCCCTTCTATAGCATTAAAACCTCAACGCGTAAATTCTTATGAAGTAGGAACTAATATGGAATTTTTCAAAGGAAAAATTGCACTTGATTTCACTTATTATTATGTATATTCATTTGATCAAATTATGACTCTTCCGATTCCAACATCATCTGGTGCAGGCTACATAAGAACAAATGAAGGAGTTCTTACTAATAGAGGTTTTGAAATTATTTTGAACACTACTCCTTATCAAAATAAGGACTTCACATTTAAAACCGGAATAAACTTTGCAAGAAATAGAAATCATGTGGTTAGTTTAGGTGGAAATGCTGATAGTTACGAAATTGCAAACATTTGGGGATTGAATGGTCCTGCTATGATACTTCATGCAGGAGATGATTTTGGCACCATTTCAGGATATGATTATGTATATAAAAATGGGAAACCTGTTGTAAATGCTGAAGGAACTAAATATTTAATTACAGACACCCGTGTTCCAATTGGGAATGCCTCTCCTAAATTTACTGCAGGATGGAACATGCAGTTTAAGTATAAAAATATTACTTTAGGAACTGTTGTTGACACAAAATGGGGGGGTGATATTTATTGTGGAAGTTATGTTACCAGTTTGCAAACAGGTCAAAGCCCTGAAACTTTACTTGAAAGAGATGGAGGTGGTTTGCCTTATACAGACCCGTCCGGTTATACAAGTAATATTGGAGTTATTCTACCAGGGGTGCATGAGGATGGATCCCCTAACACAACTGTCGTACATTATTACTATAAATATATGCCTAATTCCGGAGGATGGGGTAAAATTATTTCCACACCTGGGATAATTGAAAATACCTGGGTGAAATGTCGTGAAATCTCTTTGTCATATAATTTACCCTCAAAATTATTGAAAAAGGTTAAAATATTCCAAGAGTTAACAGTTGCAATAGTAGGAAGGGATTTATTTTATATCTACACTACTTTGCCAGATCACATTAATCCTGAAGGTGTTATGGGGGCAGGTGATGCGCAAGGTTTCGAATGGGCCTCAATGCCAGGTGTCAGATCATTTTCATTTCAATTAAATGCTAAATTTTAAAAACATACAACCATGAAAAATAAATATATTTTATTTATAATTCTTATTTTGATAAGTGTTTCTTGTAAAAAAGATTTTGAAGATATCAATAAAAATCCGTCAGTCTTCACCACTGCTAGCGATGGCTCTCTACTTAACAATGTTATCAGCTCTTTGCAAATGGGATGGAATGAACAATTTTACATTAATAACGAAATATTATATAAACAGACCCAAATGGCAGCTTTGTTTAAAGAAGCCTGGGGAAACTCTACTATCGGAACCGAAGAAATTTGGGCGAATTATTATAATGCACTCCCCAATATCCGAGAGCTGCAATTAAGATTCAGTAAATACACATCTTCACACGCATTAAACAATATGAATGCAATGGTGAAAATTCTGCTTGCATATAAGACTATTAAAGTCAGTGATCTTTTCGGTGATATCCCATATTCGGAAGCAGGTTATGGTTTTCAGGACGCCTCAAAACTAAGGCCTAAATTCGACAACCAGCGCAGTATTTACTTAGATTGTCTTAACGAATTGAAGTGGGCTGCTGACAATATTGACCCAACAGCTATTGGTGAGCCTTTTGCGACTTTTAAGACGTTCGATAAATTATTTTTTGGAAATATTTCGATGTGGCAAAAATTTGCCAACTCGCTTCGCTTACGATATGCTATGCGTATTTATGATAAAGAACCTGCTATTTCAGCTCAGATTATTGGAGAAATACTTAATAATGCTAAACCCGTGTTAATAGGTTGTGATATGACAGGGGCTATTTTAGATGTTGCAGGAATATACCCTTATTTGTGCGGATATAAAAACACTGGAAAATTTTGGTCATTTAGCGAGCATAAAAACTTGAGAATGGGTTCTAATCTCTGGCACCAAATGTCCTCGAACGATAGTGCTGATGGCAGTGGAATTTTTGATGTAAGAGCTTACTTGTTTTTCGATACTAACAATCATAATAAATGGGAAGCTTATCCTCAGGTGCCTGTTGCAAGCACCCCCTCTGAAAGCGGAATACCTTATATGACCCAACGGGATTACAACGGAAGCTATAATACTAAAGGCACACCTACAGGTGATTGTTTATTTTCTCCATTTAATTATTTTCTAATAAGCGATCAAGATTATATTCCCGATATATTAATGACAGGTGCTGAAGTTAATTTTCTTAAAGCAGAAGCATATATGAGAGGCATTGGGGTTGCACAAGATGAAACTAATGCTAGTACTGAATATCTTTCTGGAGTGCAAGCTTCATTTGAATTTTGGAGAAACTCTTTGTCTGCAACTAGCTTGTTGCATGGCTCCAAATTCGATTCTATTGTACATATTCCATCGAATTTAACTTTGAATTTTCTTGAATCTAAAGTAGGGTTTTGGAATTACACTAACTTTGACGATAAACTAAATCTGATTTACACTCAACAACTTATTGACTTTTTCAGACAGCCAATGGAAGCATTTTCATTGGTTCGTCGTGCCTTTGGTAGACTTCCCCGCGAAGGTGCCGCCTTGCAGTACTTCCGCTTTTTAATTCCTCCCAGTGAAATATCTTATAATGGTGCAAATTATCAAAGCGCTTATAGTTCACAGGCAGACCTTACCTCCACTAAAGTTTGGTGGATGCATTAATAAACATCACAATATTAGGGTATTGTGGAGCCTACACTTGAAAAATGCCTTAAAAACACCACTCTTCCAGCGGCTAGACTTGAACTTTTAGTGGCTAGACTTGAACTTTTAGCGACTAAACTTGAACTCGTAATGACTAAAAGTTCAGATGAAGCCATTAAACGAACAAGTATAGTGACAACATAATTGAGTTTTCGACAAAAATATAATCCAAAAAAGTTCAGAAAATGTTCGCAAACCCAGTTCAAATAAACTTTACCCCCCACTTTATTTCTTTTTAAATTGAAAAAGAAGATTTATCAACCTATCATCATCATAATCAAAGAGGAAAGCTAGATGCTGATTTATCAGAAATACATAGAATTAGAGAGAAATAAAATAAAAAAACACAACTAAATTTGATAAATTAAAAATAAAGAGTAATTTTGCACTCCCTTTTTAAAACATAGTATTGATAAAGAAACACTTAAGTAGATGGATACATTAAGTTACAAAACAAAATCTGCAAACCCGCAGATGGTAACAAAAGCATGGCATTTAGTAGATGCCGAAAATGAGATATTGGGACGCCTTGCATCAATGGTTGCACATATTCTACGTGGGAAAAATAAAACCTATTTTACTCCTCATATGGACTGTGGCGATCATATTGTTGTGATAAATGCTGAGAAAATCAGAATGACCGGAAACAAACTGACTGCAAAAGAATATGTAAGACATACTGGTTATCCTGGTGGACAACGTTTTTCAACTCCAAGAGAAATTCTTAAAAAGAAACCAATTTCTTTAATTGAAATGGCTGTTAAACGCATGTTGCCAAAAAACAAATTAGGTAGTGCAATTTATAAAAATCTGCATGTATATGCTGGCACCGAGCATCCACATCAGGCACAACAACCACAACCTTTAAATATAAATACAATTAAATAACATGGAAGTTATCAACACCGTAGGAAGAAGAAAAACTGCTATTGCACGTCTTTATATAAAAGAAGGAACGGGTAATATTATTGTAAATAAAAAAGATTATAAAAACTACTTCTCAACAGAAGTAATGCACTACAAAGTAATTCAACCCCTCGAAATTGTTAAAGCTTTAGATAAATACGATATAACTGCCAATATGATTGGTGGTGGATTAAACGGACAAGCAGAAGCATTAAGTTTAGCAATCTCAAGAGCTTTATGCAAAATAAATCCAGAAGATCGCCCAGCTCTCAAAGCTAAAGGGTTAATGCGTAGAGATCCCCGTATGGTTGAACGTAAAAAACCAGGGCAACCAAAAGCCAGAAAAAGATTCCAATTCAGCAAACGATAATATTTATCGTTGTTTAGCATCTAAATTGCTGAGACTCCTTCAAAAAGGGCTACTCAGCAATTGAGTTATATATAAGAACGTAAACACAAAATCAAATACAATGTCAAAAGCAAATTTTAATGAATTATTAGACGCAGGTTGCCATTTTGGTCACTTGAAAAGAAAATGGAATCCCAATATGGCTCCTTATATTTTTATGGAGAGAAACGGAATTCACATTATCGACCTTTACAAAACCATTGCAAAAATTGAGGAAGCTTCTGCAGCGATGATGCAAATTGCTAAATCAGGTAAAAAAATATTGTTTGTAGCTACAAAAAAACAAGCTAAAGAAATAGTAGCTTCTCATGTTAAACAAGTAGGAATGCCTTATGTTACCGAGCGCTGGCCGGGAGGAATGTTGACCAACTTTGCTACCATCAGAAAAGCTGTTCGCAAAATGTCAACTATTGACAAAATGATGAATACTTCGTCTTATACTTCTTTATCAAAAAGAGAAAGACTGCAAGTTACACGTGAAAGAGCTAAATTAGAAAAAAATTTAGGTAGTATCGCTGACCTTTCAAGACTTCCTTCAGCTTTATTTGTTGTGGATATTTTAAAAGAACACATTGCAATTGCTGAAGCAAAAAAACTAAATATTCCTACTTTTGCTATTGTTGATACCAATTCAGATCCTAATTTGGTTGATTTCCCTATTCCTGCAAATGACGATGCATCAAAATCGATTTCACTTATCGTAAGCATAATGACACAAGCTATCGAAGAAGGTTTGAACGATCGTAAACTTGACAAAGATAAACAAATTGATGATGATGATCAATTTGACAATGAAGATGATGTTACTTCAATAAAAACTTTAGCTGAAATTGCAGCAGAAGATGAAGAAAGAGCTGCTAAGAAAGCAAAAAAAGAAATTAAAATTGTAAAAGTGGGTGATGACGCTGAAGTTGCCACTGAACTTCCAGCTGGAATCAAACCAGGAAAGAAAACGGTTACTAAAAGACCGACTATTAAAAGACAAATAATATAACTTAAATAAAATAAATTATGGCAAATATTACCGCAGGTGATGTGAATAAACTCCGCCAAATGACGGGTGCGGGAATGATGGATTGTAAAAATGCATTAGTTGAATGTGATGGCGATTTTGACCAAGCAGTTGATCACTTACGAAAAAAAGGACAGAAAATAGCAAGCAAACGTGCTGACAGAGATGCTAATGAAGGTATTGTTTTGGGAAAAGTTTCAAAAGATGAAACATTTGCTTCAATAATTATGTTGAATTGCGAAACTGACTTTGTTGCAAAGAATCAAGAATTTATTGATTTTGCTAAAAAAGTTTCAGATATCACTATTGAAAAACAACCCAAATCTCTTGATGAACTTAACGAAATTATGATTGATGGATTTTCAATTGCTGAAAATATCATGAATATGATTGGAAAGATAGGCGAAAAATTATCTTTATCTCGTTATGAATTTATTACTTCAGAAAAAGTTTTCTCATACAATCATCAGGGAAACCGCTTGGCTACTATAGTTGGTTTTAATAAATCGGAATCTCCAAATTTAGCTGATATTGGTCACGAAATAGCTATGCAAATTGCAGCTATGGCTCCTGTTGCTTTAGATGAAGAAAGTGTTGATCAGAAAACTATTGAAAACGAATTGGAAGTTGGTAGAGAACAAGCTCGCTTAGATGGAAAACCTGAAAACATGATTGAAAAAATTGCTGAAGGTAAATTGAAAAAGTTTTTCAAAGATAGCACTTTATTAAATCAAGATTTCGTTAGAGATACCAAAAAATCAGTCGGTCAGTTTATTGTTGAACTTGACAAAGACTTAAAAGTTAACAGTTTCAAAAGATTAATGCTTGGGGCATAATCCTTGATTCCAAATAATAAAAAAGACTGCTTCGAAAGGGCAGTCTTTTTTTTATCTTCAATATTTTACATGATTTGCCTATAATTCTCATTGCATTTTATAAATGTGTATATTTGTATGACCAAAATAAAATAGAATTTCAATAAGCAATGGAAACAAGGATTAAAGAAGTATTGATAAAACACTGGGGCTATTCAAGCTTTAGACCCCTTCAGGAAGATGTTATTCTTTCGGTTTTGCAGCATAAAGATACACTTGCTTTGATGCCAACAGGAGGCGGAAAATCAATTTGTTTCCAAGTGCCGGGTATGCTGATGGAAGGATTGTGTTTGGTGGTGACGCCTTTGATTGCTTTGATGAAAGATCAGGTGGAGAAACTTAAATCGAAAAACATCAAGGCTGAAGCTATATATTCCGGTTTAAGTCGTTTTCAGATTGAATTGATTTATAATCATTGCGTTTATGAAAAGATAAAATTTCTCTACGTTTCACCCGAAAGGCTTTTAACTGATGAATTCATAGAAATGATTCGTCAAACAAAAATAAACCTAATTGTTGTGGACGAAGCGCATTGTATTTCGCAATGGGGCTATGATTTTCGGCCTCCTTATTTGCAAATTGCTGCTATCAGAGAATATCTTCCGGGGGTATCCGTGCTTGCGCTTACAGCAACTGCTACGACAGAAGTTGGGCAAGATATTCGCAAGAGACTTCAATTCAAAAACGATGTGCTTTATCAGGCAGCGTTTGAAAGAAAAAACCTTGCTTACAGGGTGTTATTTGAAGAAGATAAACCCAAACGATTGCTTAAATTGTTTAAAGAATTTCCGGGAACCGCCATTGTTTATGTCAGGAACAGAAGAAAGACAATGGACACCGCCAATTTTCTTATTCAAAATAATATTGCGGCTGATTATTACCATGCCGGATTGGATAATAAAACCCGCGACCTCAAACAACGGCAATGGACCAGTGGAAAAACGAAAGTTATTGTCGCCACCAACGCTTTTGGAATGGGAATAGACAAAGCAGACGTTCGACTGGTGGTGCACCTTGATGTCCCCGATTCGCCTGAGGCATATTACCAGGAAGCCGGTCGGGCAGGGCGCGATGAAAAACCTTCTTTTGCCTATCTTCTTTGGGATCATATGGATATAAGTCAAGCTGAATCAAACTTTCAGCAAAGTTATCCTGAAATAAATTTTATTAAATCAGTGTATAAAGCGCTGGGAAATTTCTTCCAGGTGCCGGTGGGAAGTGGTATTGATGTTTCGTTTGATTTTGATTTGCAAACGTTTTCAGAAAATTATAATTTTAATCACCTGCTGGTGTATAATTCGCTGAACATACTTGAAAAGGAAGGATTTATACGCATTACGGATGCTGAGAAAACCAATTCGCAGCTTATGTTTAGTCTTCAGCAGGAAAACTTATATCGTTTTCAGGTGGAAAACCCTTATTATGATCAATTCATTAAAATGTTGCTCCGAAATTATGGTGGTTTGTTCACATGGTATGTGGTGATTAGCGAATTGTCTTTGTCGAATAAAACCCATATTCCTGAAAAGAATATACGCGATATGTTGATGAAACTGGATAAATTAGGAGTGGTTTCCTATTTACCGGCAAAAGAAAAGCCTCAATTTATTTTTTCACAAAACCGTATTGATGAAAAGAATCTTAGTTTTTCGCCCGAAACCTATGCCGTTCGTAAACAGAAAGCACACGACCGCCTGACTGCCATGATACAATATGTTACTTCTGACAATAAATGCCGGAGCCGATTTCTGCTAAGTTGGTTCGGTCAAATGCATTCGTTGCGATGTGGCATTTGCGATGTGTGCCTCCAACGAAATAAATTGGAAATTAGCAATGTGGAATTTGATTCGTTTATGGAGGTGATGAAGGCGCATATAATTAGCAAGCCTCAGCAACAGCATGAATTGCTGTCAAATTTTGAAATTAAGGACGAAGCCAAAGCCATGAGCGTTTTACAATGGTTGATGGACAATGGGAAAGTGAAAAAGGATAGCAATTCGATGTATATCTGGTGTAAATAAACTCAGAAGATAATTTTCTGAAAAGAATGCCTTTCGGAAAAGTTAATCGGTTTTAAAAAGAAATTCAACTAATATGTTAGGAATATTTCGGCATAAACTGATTTCATTATTGTAAATGAACCCGTGCAAGATTAAGCATTTCTGTAAGGTTTTGATAATTTAACATATCATATAACAGTGTGGTTTTTAATAGCCATCAACCTGAATTTTATATTCTTTCAACATTCAAAATAAATTTTAATCGATAAGAATTGAATTTCATTTCCGATTTTTATTAATTTTACTCCCTAAAGAATTCATGTATTTAATCATCTAACAAAACTAACGTAAAATGGGAATTAAAAATCGTCTTATTCTGATGAATTTTCTCCAGTTCTTCATCTGGGGTTCGTGGCTGCTCACTATTGGAGCCTATTGGTTTCAAACCAAACAATGGACAGGCACAGAGTTCGGTGCCATCTTTTCGACTATGGGCATCGCCTCTTTGTTTATGCCTGCCATCGCCGGAATTATTGCCGACCGCTTTCTTAATGCCGAAAAGCTGTATGGCATTTTCCACATCATTGCTGCCGGCATTTTGTTTTGTGTGCCCATGGTGAACGACCCTTCTACCATGTTTTGGGTGATGCTTATCAACATGATTTTCTATATGCCCACCATTTCGCTTTCGATTACGGTGGCGTATTCCTCATTAAAGAAATCGAACCTCGACATCATTAAAGAATACCCCCCGATTCGCGTGTGGGGAACCATTGGTTTTATTGTTGCCCTTTGGGTAGTTAGCTTGCTCCATTTCGAAACCAGCTCTGCTCAATTTTATGTAGCATCGGGGGCATCCTTGTTTTTGGGCATCTATGCTTTCACATTACCCAAATGTTTGCCCATGGGCAAGGGACACAAGAAATCCTTTGTTGAAGCCCTGGGTTTGAATGCTTTTAAACTGTTCAAGACCTCCAAAATGGCTATCTTTTTCTTGTTTGCCCTCTTATTGGGTGCTTCTTTGCAACTTACGAATGCTTACGGAGATACATTCCTTCACGACTTTGCGAAAGTGGATGCATATAAAGATTTAATTGCCGTGAAATTTCCGGCCATCATCATGTCGATTTCACAGATTTCGGAAACACTTTTCATCCTCGCCATTCCATTTTTCCTGCGTAAGTTTGGCATCAAAAAGGTTATGATTATCAGTATGGTGGCTTGGGTTCTCCGTTTCGGACTGTTTGCCTATGGCAATCCTGCCGAAGGTCTTTGGATGATAGTTGCTTCGTGCATTATCTATGGAATGGCTTTCGATTTCTTCAACATTTCGGGTTCGCTCTTCGTGGAAACTCAAAGCGAGCCTTCCATTCGCGCCAGCTCTCAAGGTTTGTTTATGATGATGACCAACGGTTTTGGAGCCTTCCTGGGAAGCCGCATTGCCGGTATTGTTATCGATAAATACTATCTGCTTCCGAATGGGGATAAGGATTGGAAAGGCATCTGGCTTGCGTTTGCTGCCTACTCTTTAATAGTAGCTGTATTGTTCACCATCCTCTTCAAACATAAGCACGATCCGAAGGATATGGCTACGGTGAGTCATTAAGGGTGTGCGGTAATTTAATTGGTTTTACTTTTGGCGAAAAGTGCCTAAAGTACTTAAAATTTGGAGTTCCTAAAGTTATAGTTAATAAGTTATTGGGTGTAATAAGTTATTTTGTGGGGACTGTAGTATTTTTTAAATTAATATTGGAAATAAGACTATTGTACCAATTCAAATCAATTATTTTAGCATCGAATTCCAATCGTAACGGGTTTGGAGGTTGGTGATGGTGGCGCCTGATTTTTGATAGCTTTCGCGCAAATCTGTCAGATATTTGTTTGCAAAACTAATATACTCTTTCTGGCTTGCCTCATCAAATCCTCCTTCCATCATAATGGGTAATAGTTTTTCGAAATGGTCATGCAAAAGCAACTGTAGCGTGCAGTCGATACATATTTGAAAGAAAATATTTTCTCTGAATTTAAGTTTTATGGTTCCCTCTTCGAGTGCCATGCAATTCAGTTTTAAGGTATAATAAATGGGTTCGGGTATGACCTCGTGAAAAACTTCCTGATTGTGTTCCAAATCGAATACTTTATTAGAATGCAAAACTTCGTCGAGTATGAAAAAAGTTCCCTGAACCAGAAGCATCGTATGCGTCCCGGGTGAAATTGTAATTAACCCAACATTCCCTTTTGGGTTTATTTCATCATCCTTAAACCTATATTGAGCAAGTTCTATCATTCCTTTGCTTAGACCTTTGGCATATTCTTCAATATTTTCAATTCCCAAAATGGGGACTTCAATTTGCTCTTCTTTGCAAGAGTCGATAAACGCATCCTGTGCTAATTCTAACGCCATCTTATTGGTGAGATCAATGGAAGCAGGATGAAAAAGAAGAGATTTTTTACATTTTATTTCATAAGTAAGACGAGTCTTTATTTTGGCAATGGGCTTCAGATCAAACCCTATATCAATATGCATACGCCACCGATTCCGTCCAATTTCTTCGTAATCAAAGGCATGGGTCAATGTTAAATTTAAGGTTTCCCCATTCACATCTTCCCCCATTATCAACACTTCTTCAGGCGTATAAGGCAAAAACCAAAGGATTACCCTGTTTTTAACCTCAGCATCTAATGTTATTTCCTTTTCCATTTTAAAATAATAGTTTTAAATTCAGACCACAATATTACAAATAATCTATTTAGCCTCCGAAATTCAATTGGTTTTTTTCTCAAATTAATTCATTTTCTTAAAATTAAATTTTTTACAATGCAATTGTTCTCACTAAAAGATAAAATATGAATAGAGGGAAATAGAAATACGCAGCTCCCTTTTTTCTTTTTCAAAATTATTCAAGCCAAAATCAGATAGGTTCAAAAACGCATAAAACGCCACGGGACAAATTCGGTTGCCTTAAAAATTGAATAAAATGCCTCCGAACGTGTTCGGAAGGACTTTTTTCGAAATAAAACGCAACCGAACGTGTTCAATCGGACATTTTGACAAATAAAACGCAACCGAATCTGTTCAATCAGACATTTTGTCAAAAAAAACGCAACCGAACGTGTTCAGAAGCATTTTATTCAATTTTAAGGGCAACCGAAATTGCTCGGAAGCATTTTATTCAATTTTTAAGGCAACCGAACGTGTTCGGAAGCATTTTATTTTTTTTTATCATCAACCAAATATGTTTGACTTGATTTTTCGCAGAAATAATAATGCTTGAAATGTATGTTTTCCCTATTAATATTTCATGAATTCTATCGAAATATTTATGGCTTGTTAATATATGTGAAATGATTGTCTTCAAATAATTAGACTTTATTGAAACTTTTTTCATTGAATTCAATAAAATAATTTGAAGCTATACAACTCATTTCAATCATAGTAATGACGCAGGTTTTACGAAATTGATAGTAATGTTTTATTGATACTTTTTATGTTTATGCCAATATAAATACATCTTAATTGTACAACGTAAAGAAATAAATTTATATATTTGCAAAGTAATTTATCGAATCAATAATTTTAACACGAAAATTTATGCAACAATATCTTGCAATTAATCATCACGACAATGTAACTAAAGATAGTTTATTGTTATGTCACCACCTTGGCAATTATCATTTCAACAAAATTCTGGCAAAAGCAGGCGATCCCTATTTTGATGATATGATAGACTTTTACACTCCATATATTGAAGAATGGAATGCTGCTTATAAGATTTGGAAAAAATCATTCAACGATGAAATGCAGGCAACTGCCGAAATGGATGATTCCTTAGCTCTTTTGATTGAAGAAAAAGCGCCGGAATGGGTGTATGGCGTTTTGTCAAAGTATGGCGAAAAAACACCCAGAGTGAGAGGTTTAATTCCTCACAAAAGGAAGGCTTTTATTAGTGGTTCTACCCAGGATAAAATTACGGGTATCGATACCTTTATCGAAGGCCTTGGCAGCGATCCTCTTTTGGCCGGCGTGAAAGCAAGCGCCGTAGCTTTCCTTCCGGCTTTTAAAGCGGCTTATACCAAGCAAGATAAAGCCAAAGAAGATCTTGCGAATTTTTCTAACGACCAGCATGAGCTTCGCATTACCCTCTGTCAGGCTTTGCACGCCGACGAAGGCGATCTCACCAAACATTTCTTTAAGCAGACAAGCAAAGTGGATTTATTTTTCGATATATCGTCCATGCGTAAAACCAAAAAGGCAACAGAAGACGACAAGGGCATTCCTATCAACCTGCTTCCCGACGAAATCAAACTCTTAGACCTGCGTTTCACCGGAAAAGAAATTTGGTCGGTCGAAAATAAAGCTGCAAAAGATGCCTGCATATTTTTTGGCGACACCAGCACAATAGTTGAAATTCCGGAAGTTAAATATGTAATTGCGGCAGGCGCCACCCTCCAAATCGACCTCAATACCCTTTCAAACGATATGCGCTTTGCCTATGCCGGCAACCTCAGCGCCGAAGACAATGGGCAGTTGGTGGTGACGGAAGTGGAGTAGGGAAATATTCTTTTTAATATATAGAAAAGGCTTGCTCTGAGGGGTGAGTCTTTTTTTATGATTTTAAATAATCTGAAATTATGATTACTTTTGAAAAATAAATACTGCCACCGCCAATCTTCTGCACAATATTTGCTATGAACAATTTCCCATTTTAAACCTTTATGATAACATACAAATTTACCACCGAAGATTCCGACCTCTTGAAAATATGTTCACTTTATAAAAAAGCCGGTTGGTGGGAAGGAGATTGCTCTGTACAGCAAGTGACCAACTTATTGAAAGACAGCTTTTGCTTCATCACCGCCTGGGATGAAGAAACTTTGGTCGGAATGGGTCGTGTGATTTCTGATGCTTATAGCGATGCCTATATTCAGGATATTTTCGTAGATGAAGCCTATAGAAAACAAGGCATTGCCTCCCAAATAGTTAAAAGCTTAACCCATCATTGTCAGGAACATAATGTAAACTGGATAGCGCTGATTGCCGCCCCCGGAAGCGTCTCCGTTTATGAAAAACTCGGTTTTAAAACTATGAAAGACCACACACCCATGAAGCTTGAAATAGAACCGGAAAATCTATAGTCTATAACAAATATTGAACAATGAGAGATGCAAAAAGTCCCAAATTCAAAATTCAAAGCTTCAAATTCCAAGTATCCGATACTCTTTTCTTTTCTTGGGTCTTGAAATTTGGAATTTGAAATTTGGGTCTTCTCAACACCACGAAATTATACAGCAAACAATTTATTAGCAGATGAAAGAAATCCAATTTAAAAGCATAAGCCCCGAAGATAAAGAAATCATCGAATCATTCTTGTTAAAATACAGCTCACTTTGCACGGTATCCACTTCCTTCACAGGGATGATTTCGTGGGCAATCGTTTATCAAAGTCAATGGGCTATTATTGATGATACACTGTTATTTAAGTTAATTAATGTCACCGATAAGCGCGAACACTTTATGCAACCCATCGGGAAATTTCCCAAAGCCTTGCAGAAAAAATTGCTCGATTATGCGCAAAGCTTAGGCTATAAACTTAAAATATTCGGGATATCAAAAGAATTCATTCTTCGTTTTCCCGATTTTATATCCAATTTCGAGCTTCGCCAGCTCCGCGAACTCGACCATTACATCTATGCAGCTGAAGACCTTGCCTATTTGAAAGGAAGAGACTATCAGGCAAAACGCAATTTAATCAATCAGTTCGAAACCAATTATCAGTGGACTTCAGAGCCCATTACAGCAGAAAATATTCAGGATTGTATTGAGGTAGTGAAGATTATTTACCCCCCAGAGGCTGTGAATATCAATTCATTTCTTCCTTATGAATTAAAAGCCCTCGATTACGTATTGAATAATTTCCACTTATTAAATGAAGAAGGGGTTTTAATCAGGGTCGATGGAAAGCCCGTTGCTTTCTCTATTTTCGAACCCATAAGCCCCACCACCAGCATTGTTCACTTCGAAAAAGCCATGAAAGAATACAAAGGTTTATATCAGTTAATTAACCGCGAAACATCGAAGAAAATACTTTCAAAAGGCTGTAGTTTTATCAACCGCGAAGAAGATATGGGCATAGAAGGCTTGCGCAAAGCAAAACTCTCCTACCATCCCATCGAACTCTATCCTGCAAAAGCATTAGTATATATTAAGAAGCCCGCTCAGATGAAACATTGCTGGATGCCCGAATATTTGAAGGAATTACACAAAATCAAAAAAGCGAGTAAAGTTTAGCGCTTAATTGCACTTCTCTAAATCGGCACTAAGCCGAAAAAAAAGAAATAACATAAATCATTAAACATCACTTTAATTTCAATAAAACCATGAACATTTCAAACAATACCATTCTCATTACCGGCGGAGCTACAGGCATAGGCTTGGGTCTCACCGAAAGATTTCTGAAAGAAAATAATAAAGTAATCATTTGCGGACGCCGCGAGTCAGTTCTGCAGGAAGTTAAGGCGAAATATCCTTCTGTAATTATAAAACAATGCGATGTGGCAATTCCTGCCGAACGCGAAGCGCTTTATAATTGGATTTCAGAAGAACATAAAGATGTAAATGTGCTTATAAACAATGCAGGCGTTCAGCAAGACAGGCCATTAGATAATATTGATTTTTATTTACATGCTAAAGAAGAAATTGCTATTAATATAGAAGCGCCCATTCATTTAAGCTCCCTTTTCCTGAATTTGAAATCGCTCAACACCATCATGAATGTTACTTCAGGATTAGCATTTACGCCGTTGGCAAAAGCACATGTATATTCAGCCACCAAGGCATTCATGCGTTCTTTCACCCTTTCGTTGCGTAATTTAGTAAAAGATAAAAACATCGATGTGATTGAAATCATTCCACCTGCATTAAATACCGATCTTGGAGGGAAAGGAGTGCACAATTATGCTCCACCGGTAAGCGATTTCATCGAAACCATTTTTGAACAATTAAAAGCCGGGAAAAAAGAGCTTACATTTGGTTTTAGTGCCGCTATGTTAAGTTCAGGACCCGAAGATTTGCAAAAAGCCTTTGAGAGAATGAATGGTGGGAATTAATTTAATTCATCACCCCACTGCAATGTTTTTTAATCAGTGAAAAAGCCTGTTGAAG
This sequence comes from Bacteroidota bacterium, assembly GCA_037144095.1. Lineage (GTDB taxonomy): Bacteria > Bacteroidota > Bacteroidia > Bacteroidales > CAIXTV01 > CAIXTV01. The sequence continues at coordinate 3,957 of JBAWXL010000013.1, read as the reverse complement.
CCCCAGTTCCCCGGCCTTGCTGAAACTTTCGCATGCAGCGAGTTTCAGATTTAGATAATACAATAGAAATCCATTATTAAAATAAGCATCTGCAAATGCAGGGTTCTTTTTTATGGCTTGATCGTAATCGAAATTGGCACCATAATAATCGCTCGACAGACATTTTACATAAGCCCGATTGTATAAGGCAAAATAAAAATCAGGAGCAAAACGAAGTGTCGCACTGAAGTCAGATATGGCTGATTTGCATTTCTCTTTTCTTTCGTCAATTACTTTTTCCTGATTGGGATTTGCAATCAAATAATAGTCGTCATTATTATTATTTTGCACTTCTATTTCTCTGCAAGTATTCACCCCACGGGCAAAAAGGGCAATGATATTGGTGCTATCCACCGCAATTAAACTATCGAAAATAACTTTTGCCTCGGCATACATTTGCAAGTTCGATTGATAAATAGCAAAAATCAGAAGTGTCTGATTGCTTGCTTTATTGTTTGAGTTTAGAAGAGTATGCGTCAGGCTTGAATCAATATCAAAAGCGCCAGTATTTTTAAGACAAATATTCTGTTTTTGCTTCCAGTTATAATCATCAATCAATAAAGAGAAGTTTTTGGAATTATAATTCAGGCTGTCTTTCTCAGTAAAATAAAAAATCGGAAGAAAATTATTATTGACATTATCCGGTTTAATATCAGAAGTATTATGAAAGTCAGCATTCAGGTGAGTGAGTTTATTTAACAAAAGAGAGTCTTTATTGAAGAGCACTTTTTCTTTTGAATGGAAAACATCGCTCATCACCTTGCCTGTTTCCATATCTTGCTTAGCTCCTGCATAATCTTTCAGAGAATATTTCGCTTGTGACCGATAATAGTAAGCTTCTGTGAAATAGGGAAAAAGCGAAGTGATTTTGTCATAATCAATGATGGCTCCCTTAAAATCTTTAACATTTTGCTTGAGTTTTGCGCGGTTAAACAAGGCTTCAATGTTTTCGGGATTAATCAAAATCACTTTATTGAAATCAGATATGGCATTGCTGTAATCTTCTTTATTGGCAAACAAAACACCTCTGCCAAAATAGGCATATGAATTTCTTGGCTCGATTTGCAGCACCTTATTATAGTCCTTCATGGCATTCTCTAAATTTTCAAGTTTAATTTCGGCTTCAGCGCGGCAATAATAAGCCAGAGAGCTGATCGAATCAATTTTAAGTGCCAAATTAAAATCATTAATGGCATCCTGCACATTCTCCATTTTAAATTTAGTCATTCCCCGATAAGCGTAAGCATCCACATTTTTAGGATTGATACGAATGACCTCATCATAATCGCAAAGGGCGTTTTCATAATCCTTAAGGGCTTCTTCCGATTGGGCTTTACACAAAAATCCATCTTCGCCCAAAGCTTTCAGTGCCAAAGCCTTTTTACAATCGGCGAGCGCTGCCGAATAATTATTATTAGCCAAATGAAAAAAGCCTCGTTCAACATACAGCTTTCCCATGTCAGGATTATTTTCGATAACCGTAGCCATATCATTTACTGCATCTGTAAATTTTCCCAAGCGATAGCGCGTCAATGCACGGTTGTGGAAGGCATCATAATACACCGGACTATAAAACATAATCGCCATCGAAAAGTCCTGCTCGGCTCCAAAATTATCGGATAATTCATATTTACACAGCCCCCTATAGAAATAAACTTCCCCATTTTTAGGCTGAATATCAGCGCATCGGTTTAATTTCGGGATAGCTTCGTAATACTTCTTCTGATTTACTGCTATCTTTGCATTGTTAAACAACACATCGAAGTTGTATTGAGCCGTGACGCTTACAATAAAAATGAGTTGAAAAAACAGAAGCAGTTTTAATCTGAGAAAATTCACTATAAAAAATGATAATTAAAATTAGTTTTCAATTCAGCCAATGCTGAGAATAAAACACAGAAGTAAACTCTAAAACAGCATTTTTATTTTATTTTTTATTGATAAAAAGAAAACCCTCGCATCAATTATGTTTAAAAAATCCTTTTCTGCATTTATCGTTTTCTTATGTTGTTTCATGATGGCTTGTCATGCGCCTAAATCGCTGCATCACGAAAGTCTGAAAGAAGGCGACCTCTTGTTTCAACACCTCAATTGCGGACCATTATGCGAGGCAATAGAAGCCGTCACTCAGGGCGTTGAAGGGAAAAAGTTTGCGCATTGCGCCATGATTGTTAAAATCGATGATAGCCTGAAAGTGATAGAAGCCATCGGAAATAAAGTGCAAACCAATTCGATAACAGCTTTTTTTGCCCGAAGTGGCGACACCAATGGGGTGCATAATGTTACGCTTGGGAGAGTTAAAAATAAATATAAAAGCTTGCTTAAGAAAGCCGTAGAGTTTGCTAAAAAACAAATCGGACAGCCTTATGATGATGAGTTCCTATTAGATAATGGCAAATGGTATTGCAGCGAATTGCTCTACGAATCGTTTAAGGCTGCCAACAACCAAAAAGATTTTTTCATTTTAAGCCCCATGACCTACAAACAACCCGGAAGCAACGATTTCTTTCCTGCCTGGATTGATTATTATCGCCAACTTAAGGCTCCCATCCCTGAAGGGAAACCCGGCATAAATCCCGGTAGCATTTCGCGTTCTGATAAAATTGAGATTATTCAATATCCTGTTCTTATTAAGTAAAAGATGAATTGGAACAGCGTTTGTTTTTAACACTGTTTTTCAAAGAATGAAGCATAACGATTAGGCATTTGCTGTTGGCAGGGCGAATTGAAGCCGGCAATGGCAAATTAGTGTATTGATGATAATTGCAAAATATCCTGTATTCAAAGCCGAATTGCAAATTCGTCTTAGCTGCATCATATTTTTTATAAATTACGCTTAGAGGGGTTGCTCCACATCTTAATGAACCGCTGTATACGAGACCCGTACGTACAGTGGTGTGAGAGGTTCTCCCTGTTAGCTAATTACTGGCAGGCAGCCAACTCGATTAGCAATTGTTTTTATTTTATTTTAACTTCTTCTATTAACCAAATATCACTGCTTATCTTCTTTATGCACTGCATTTTATCTAAGTCGGTCAATATCGTTATAAAATCGTCAAGGATATAAGAATTTTGATTTCTTTCTTTTCTATTTTGATTAAATAAATCGAAAGCTTTATTCTCATTTATCCAATCTTTTTCAATATCTCTATTTTCCCACATTAGTTTAATTGCTATTGCATGATTTTGATCTAAGTCGATTTTAATGTTTGAATACGCTTTATTCCAGATAATTAATGCAGCCAAAGGAATAAAATAAGGTGTCGCTATAACTTCTGAAATTGTCAATGCGATCTCTGCTGAATCAATCAAAAGCTTTTTCATGTTTAAAAAAGCATTTTTTATTTTTATTGTTTTCCCAGAATGCCCCATTTGGTTAACTGTCATGAATCCTGTAGTTTGGATGTCATGAGACGGCAAATTAATCTGAACACTTCTTTCTCTCTCGTAATAAAAGCTATTAATTATTTGTTCTGCTGATTTATTATCAATTTTTAATGATTCGGTCAATTCATTAATGAAGAGTTGTTTTTCCATTTTTTATGTATTAGGTTTGTTTATGCGATTTAAATAACTGCTAACAATTGGCTTTCCCCAATAATATTATTTTTGATTTATTATTAACGGTAAGTTTCCTCGATTTTCTATTTCAATAATTTCCTACAAAGATATATTTTTTTTATCCTAAACTGATTTTTCAATCAAATAACTCAAAATTAAACCTAACAGGGCGAATTGAAGCCGGCAATGACAAATTAGTGTATTGATGATAATTGCAAATTATCCTGTATTCAATGCCGAATTGCAAATTCGTCTTAGCTGCATCATATTTTTTATATATTCCGCTCAGAGGGGTTGCTCCACATCTTAATGAACCGCTGTATACGAGACCCGTACGTACAGTGGTGTGAGAGGTTC
>JBAWXL010000012.1:0-33593 GCA_037144095.1 Bacteroidota bacterium | reverse complement strand
GAGTACTTATTGCTGGGGTATATCCTTTCTGGTACAAAAGTGCATAATCAATAATGAAAATGTTTTTCAGGAAGAAACATATTGTTTCAACAGATGTGGTTAGCAAAACCGCACTTCAAAAATTTTTTCATCATAAAACCAGTCTAATATCGGTTGTTTTTATTGGGCTGCTCTTTTTAGTTGCCTTGTTGGGTTATGTGATTACTCCTGATTCTACCCCTTATGCAAATCGTCAATTGCTGGAACTTTCGACCAAGAAGCCGGGATTTTCGGTAAGCATGCTTAAGGTGCGAAACAATTCGGAGGAACAAAAGGCTTCGTTTTTTTCGCGTATGCTTTTCGGTGAGAAATCGGATTTTAAATTGATTCCTATTCAACAATATCATTTTACGGATTCGACACTTGAATATAATGAATATTCGGATGAAGCTGAAAGTGTGAGCAAAAGCATGGCGATTTCGGATGTTGTGTATGCTGTTTCGCCTGAGAGCAAGCAAAAAATGCTTGACAAATCAACTGTTTCGTGGATAGATTTGGAAGGGGAAACCCATGTGGAAAAGGTGGCTGACGTACAACAAAAAATTATTAAAGATCATATTTCAAAGCAAACTTTTTGGTTGGGGACGGATTTATTTGGGCGGGATTATCTTAGTCAATTGATTATTGGGGCAAGGGTGAGTTTGTCGGTGGGTTTTATTTCGGTGATGATATCGCTACTAATTGGAGTTTTGTTGGGTTCGCTAGCAGGATATTTCAAGGGATGGGTTGATAATTTGATTATGTGGTTTATTAATGTGGTGTGGTCGATTCCTACTTTGCTGTTAGTGATTGCTATTACCTTTGCGCTGGGAAAAGGCTTTTGGCAAGTGTTCATTGCCATTGGTTTGACGATGTGGGTGGAAGTTGCCCGCGTGGTGAGGGGGCAGATTATCAGCATACGCGAGTTGGAATATGTTGAAGCCGCCCGCGCATTGGGATTTAGTAATATGAGAATTATTTTCCGACATATTTTGCCAAATGTTACTTCATCAATCATCATCATTTCGGCAGCAAATTTTGCTTCAGCCATATTGATTGAAGCAGGTTTGAGCTTTCTCGGAATAGGTGTGCAACCTCCCATGCCTTCGTGGGGAATGATGATTAAAGAGAATTATCGTTTTATTATTCTCGATTCGCCATACCTTGCAATCGTTCCGGGTTTGGCAATTATGCTGGTGGTGCTTGCTTTTATGGTAATTGGCAATCAGTTGAGGGATGTGCTGAATGTGAAGGAGCAGTGAGAAAAATTGATAAAATAAAGTTGAAAATGGGAAACTCCCGGCATAGTTGAAATATCTGGATTTTTGTTTTTATCGGTTAGGCTTGAATTGCTTTAAAATATTGAGAAAAGGCAGGATACTTGTTGATGAAAGCGAAGTTGGACGCTAAGCTTAATATAAGTCTTCTTAGAGGTGAAACCGGCGTCGAATTTTATATATCCAGCACCGGAAATCTATATATACACCTCCGGAAATTCATATATCCACCTCCGGAAATCTATATATACACCTCCGCATAAAGCATATCCACTACCGGAAATTGTCATCTCCACCTCCGTATAAAGGCATATCATACCCCAGTAAGGCATATATAGGGTTGCGGTAAAATACAACTCCATGCCCGTATTAGACAACTGAACTTTCATTTGGTTACAGTGTGGATTCCGAATTATAAAAATTCATCTCGAAATTATTCTCAAAATGTGTACTATATATATAAGGAGTATTTTTAATTCCTAATTTCAGAGAATACCACCTTAATGAAAATAGCATTATGTTATACTATGTATATAAGGAGTGTAAAATGATAGTTTCAATTGTTGAAAAATAAAAAGGAAAACAATAAAATGATTGAGATTAGACGAATAATATTATCTTTGCACGCTTTTAAGGGAGAGATGGCCGAGTGGTCGAAGGCGCACGCCTGGAAAGTGTGTATCTGCCAAAAGTGGATCATGGGTTCGAATCCCATTCTCTCCGCAAAATATTTTTTTAAGTTATACGTTTTACTTCCAAAAAAGAGGTAGCATTATGTCCGACATTAAACCATTTTTAGCTAAGTTCATGATTTATTTTGGCTTCTTTATGGTCGTGCTCTATGTGGGCTTGGGATGCTTTATACTGTACCCGTCCACTTTGCCCGATATACCTCAAAATATTAAATTTGTTTTTGGATTTTTCTTTATCGCCTATGGCATCTTCCGTTTAGTGAGAAGCCTGATGACACTTAAAAATAACCGTAATAATCAAATACAATGAAAAATATTAGTAAAACCAAAAGAATGCTTGCCATAGCAGTATGTTGCATATTGCTGTTTTCGTGTGGAAACCCAAGTGGCGTAATCGATGAGACCCCCACCCGCGGGCACATCAAAATTACTGTCGACGAATCGTATCAATTGCTGATTGATGCCGAACTTCAGGTGTTTCAATCTATTTATACTTATGCAAAAGTGGATGTGGCTTACAAACCCGAAGCCGAAGCCATTGCCGACCTGATGAACGATTCGGTAAGACTTGTAGTTGTTAACCGAAAACTCACCGATCAGGAAGATCAGTATTTGAAAAACAAACAACTGATTCCGCGTACCACAAAAATTGCTTACGATGGTATGGCTTTCATTGTGAATAAAAAAAATACCGATACCCTAATAAGATGGGATCAGATTCGGGATATTTTTGCAGGAAGGATTAATAACTGGAAACAATTGAATCCTAAATCAAATTCAGCTGATCTAAAAGTGGTGTTCGATAATAATAAGTCGGGAAATGTGCGTCAGATAAAAGAACAGTTTAAAATTAATCAGTCTTTTCCTGAATATTGTTTCGCTGTAAAATCCAATCCTGAAGTAATAAAATATGTTGAAGAAAACCAACACGCCATTGGCGTTATTGGGGTAAACTGGATTAGTGATCCACATGACACCATTAGCCATCAGTTTTTAAACAACATCAATGTGGTTGAAATTGGAAACGAAAACAACACAGATGGTAGTGGTTTATATTGTAAACCCTATCAGGGATATATTGCCGAAAGTTCATATCCACTCCGCCGCGAAGTTTACATCATAAGCCGCGAAACCTTTTCGGGGCTTGGCACAGGTTTTGCATCTTTTGTTGCAGGCGACAAGGGTCAGCGAATTATACTCAAAGCCGGAATGGTTCCTGCCACCATGCCGGTGCGTTTAATACAGGTAAAAAAATAAAAACAAACATTAAAAAATATAATAAAACATGAATTCACTAACCAAAAAAATCGGCTTCTTATCAATACTTCTTCTGCTTTTTGCCGTAAGCTTGTTTGCACAAGACCTGAAAACAGCAAATTCGCTAACCAATAGCGAGCAATTTGAGGCAGCCAAAGTTATTTACGAAAAACTATTGAAAGAACAACCCAATAATGGAGATGTTTACTATTATTATGGAGAAGCCTATTTAAAGGAGTATTTTACCGATTCAATTACAGTTACTTTTAAAGAAGTTGCCGAACCTGCATTGGCTTTGTTTAATAAAGGAATAGTAAAAGATACAGCAAACCCATTAAATTTTGTTGGCTTAGGAAAAGTTTTTCTTTATAACCATAAACGGGACGAAGCCCAGGCAAAATTCGACAAAGCTATATCCCTGCTTCCAACCAAAAAGAATAAGATAGTGATGACCAACGATCGTCAGGCATTGGTGTATTATAAAATTGCCGAATCATTCACTCGTGTTGATGGAAGCGATGCCAATCAGGTGAACACTATATTAGACAAGGCAGAAGCATTGGATAAAAACAATCCTGACATTTTCATTATCAGAGGTGATGTATATCTGTTTCTGAATAATGATGGTTCAAATGCAATATTAAATTATAAAAAGGCACAGTCACTCGATCCAAAGTCGCCAAAAGCGAGATTGCGTTTAGGTCAACTCTGGACCCGTGCAAAGAAATATACCGATGCAGTTGGTTTTTATAAAGAAGCGCTTGAAATAGATTCAACTTTTGCACCAGCATATAGAGAACTTGCCGAAATTTATTCAATGGCAGGACAATTTGAAAATGCTAAAAAGAACTATAGTAAATTCATCGAACTATCGAGTCAGAATACGTATGCCAAAGTAAGATATGCTTCATTTATGTTTCTTACAAAGGATTATTTAGGGACAATACAGCTTATTAATGAAATACTCCAAAAAGATCAGTCTTTTAATGTGTTGAACAGACTACTAGGATATTCTTATTTTGAAACAAAGGATTATAATAAAGGTCTTGTAGCAATTGAGAAATTCTTTTCAAATGCGAAAACCAATAAAATAATAGCCTCCGATTATTCATATTATGCAAGATTACTCTCAAAATTAGGCAACGATTCTGTTGCCATTGAAAAATATAAAATAGCAGCTTCTCTCGACACAGCAGATATGGATTTAATTTCCGAAATGGCCATTACTTATAGCAAAATGAAAAAATACAGTGAAGCTGCTGCCATGTATGAAATAAAAGCTGCAAAAGGAAGTGCAACTTTAACAGACTTCTACAGTTTAGGAAAAGCCTACTACTCAGTTCCTGATTATGTTAAAGCTGACACCACCTTCGGTATATTAATTTCGAAGAAACCTGATTTTATGCAGGCCTATTTATGGAGAGCATACACAAATACCAATCTTGATCCTGATAATAAAAATGCACTTGCCAAGCCCTGGTTCGAATCTTATATTAATTTAGCTGTGGCTGATTCAGTAAAAAACCAAAAAGATTTAATACAAGCATATTCGTATTTAGCTGCTTATTATTTATTACAAGCAAAAGATTATTGCAAAGCCAAATTTTATAGCGACAAAATAATAGTTTTTGATGCTAAGAACGAAAGGGCTCTTACTATTTTAAAAGAGGTGAAAAATAAATGTTCAGAAAAATAAGATTGCTCAAATAAAATAATAAAATAGACATTTCGTTATAAAGAAAAATTGAGGTGAAACTCTAAATCAAAATAAAATTCTATATTTGCCGCACAAAATCAAATCAAAATAAACAATAAGTATAAATTTAAATTTCAAACAAAATGAACAAACCAAAAGAAAAAAAAGGTAATTCTTTAAAAGAAGCTATTCAATCAGCTTTTGCTATCAGCGCGATTCTGATTTCTTTAGTTGTTGCGTATCTCATTTATAAATTTATAATGGGAAGCCCACTCAACTTTGAAGGAGGAAATCCAGAAGGTCATCCACTTCCGGGTAATTATCTGGCAATGGTTTACAAAGGCGGCTTAATTGTGCCTGTACTAATTGCCTTACTGCTAATCCTTATCACTTTCTCAATTGAAAGAGCTATTACATTATCAAAAGCTAACGGAAAAGGGAAAACAAATGTTTTTGTTAAAAACATTCAGAATTATATGAGCAACAATCAGATTGATGCTGCTGTAGCTGCTTGCGACAAACAAAAGGGATCTCTTGCAAATATTATGAAAGCTGCTTTAGCCAAATTTGTTGAGCTTCGAGATGACACTAAATTAGAAAAAGAACAAAAAATTCTTTCTTTACAAAAAGAAATAGAAGAAGCTTCCGCACTTGAATTGCCTATGTTATCGAAAAACCTTGTAATTCTTTCTACAATTGCTTCTATTGCTGTGCTTATTGGTCTTATTGGCACTGTATTAGGTATGATCAGAGCTTTTGCTGCTTTGGCTTCTGCAGGTTCGCCTGATGCACTTGCACTTGCAACTGGTATTTCTGAAGCACTTATCAACACTGCTTTTGGTATTTCAGGATCTACTTTTGCTATTATTCTTTATAATATGTTTTCAACTCGTATTGATAATTTGACTTTTAAAATGGACGAAGCCAGTTTTAGCGTAGTTCAAACATTTGCAGCACAACTTAAATAATCATAGAAGAATATTGAGGTAATAAATAAAAAAAATATTTTACCATGCCAAAAATAAAATTACCGGTAAAATCACCAAAAATTGATATGACGCCTTTGGTGGACCTCTTTTCACTTCTGCTTACTTTTTTCATGCTAACCTCTTCTTTCCGACCACAAGAAGCTGCTATCATAGATACTCCAAGTTCGGTTTCGGAAAAAGTATCACCCGATAAAAACATTATTACTATTCTTGTTGATAAAGATAATAAAGTGTTTTATAATCTTGATAATGGAAAAGACAGTTCAACTTCATACAGAAAGGATGTTTTGCTAAGTGTTGGAAAACAACTTAATGTCAATTTTACTGATGCCGAAGCTACCCGATTTGCTAAACTTTCCTCTTTTGGTATGCCCATCCTGAATATGAAAAAGTGGATCAACTCTAAAGATTCTAAAGAAAGTGAAAAGTTACAAACAGGTATTCCTATTGACTCAACAGATAACCAATTGGCAATGTGGGTTAGATTTACCCGACTAAGTAATCCTAATGCTGAAGTTGCTATTAAAGGTGATGGTGGTTCCGATTTTAAAACGGTCAAGAAAATAATGGATATACTGCAGGATAATAAAGTAAATAAATTTAACTTAACAACCAACCTTGTTAAAGAGGAAGCTACACCGGCTGAAATTAAGTAAACATTAAAAAGAAGAAAAAATTATGGCTGAAATAATAGAAAACGACGCCGGGAAAAAATCCGGAGGAAAAAGACGCCCTAAAAAGCATTCAACCCATATCGATATGACACCGATGGTTGACTTAATGTGTTTGCTCATCACTTTCTTTATGCTCACTACTGCTTTTAATAAACCTAAGGTAATGGAAATTACCATGCCTGAGAAAACAGATCAACCTGATAAAGATAGGGTAAAAGTTGATGCCAGAAGAACAGTTAATATTTTATTGACAGAAGGAGACAAAATTTATTATTATGAAGGTGCAATTGAAAAAGATAAACCTGTTCCAACTTTAGTAAAAAGTAACTTTGGGAAAGATGGTATTCGTAAGTATTTGTTAGAACGCAATAAAATTGTTTTCAAAGAGATTTATGAACTCAAAGAAAAGGTGAAAAAAGGGGAACTTGTAATGACTACTGACACTTTAAATGCTAAGATAAAAGAAAAGAAAAAGATTGACCCCATGTCTCCAATTATACTTATAAAAGCTGACGAAAAAACTAAATATCGCAATGTTGTTGATATCATTGATGAAATGGCAATTACCAATATTGCAAGTTATGCGGTTGTAGATATGTCACCTGATGAAATTAAACTGCTTGAAGCAGCTCCTAAATAATATTATTTAAGGTCTTTTACAAACATTGAAAAAAGAAATATCATGACCAAAGAAAAAATTGAAAGCTTAGACGAAATAGTTTTCAGCAATAGGAATAAAGATTATGGAGCTTACAATTTAAGAAAAGTATATAAAAGGAATGTAACTATTGCACTTCTAATTTCATGTGCTGTTCTTATTGTTAGTGTTGCCGTTCCTATGGTTACAAGCTATTTGAACAGGAAAACTTCTGCATTAGAAGAAAAAACCGTTGGTGCTGAAATGTTAGCTCCTCCTCCTGATAAAGATACTCCTCCTCCACCACCACCACCACCACCTGAAGCAATGGAACAAAAAGTGAAATTTACAGCTCCTATTGTTACCACTGATACTACTGAAACCACCAATACAAATTTAAATCAGGATGATTTGAATAAGCAAGTTGCACCTCCCGTTGATGACAATATTGTTGTTGACGATAATAAAACAGTGGTAATTGATGAACCTGAAAAGGCTCCTGTATTCACCATTGTGGAAGAAATGCCTTCTTACCCGGGTGGTGATGAATCACGAATCAAGTTTTTAACTGATAATATCAAATATCCTCAGGTTGCCAAAGAAAGTGGTATTCAAGGAACTGTTTATGTTACTTTTGTAATTGACGAAAAAGGTAGGGTTACTGATGTGAAAGTACTTCGTGGAATCGGTGGCGGATGTGATGAAGAAGCCGTTCGTGTTGTGAAACTCTTCCCTCCATGGAATGCTGGAAAGCAAACAGGAAAGGCAGTTAGAGTTCAATTTAACATGCCTATTAAGTTTACATTGAGCTAATCTTTTTATTAAGAATATCTTTTGGCTCTCATTTGACAGGCAAATGAGAGCCAAAATTAAAATTAAATTAAACCTGAAACACCTTATTGGTGTCTAAACAATAAAACCGCTCTTTTTATACTTCTTCCCTGCTAAAACTACTTCGATTAGAAATAGTTTCTATTCGGCACATAAAATTATTAATTCTATTAAATATTAAATGCCATGAAAACAAAAAAAATCGAAAGCTTGGACGACTTAGTATTCTCCAGCCGAAACAAATCTTATGGGGCTTTTTTCCTAAGAAAAACCTATAAGAAACATCTGTTTTTTGCCCTCACAATTGCTGTTTCATTATTTGTTGTTACCGCAGTTGTATCAATGAAGAATTCATTATCACATCGTATTGAAAACTTTCTTCCTAAAGTGGAAATTTTCGGTAATATGGTTGAACCACCTGAAAAAAAAGATGATCCCATAAAACCACTCGAATTACCTCCCGACGAAAATATCGAAAAGAAATTAGGTAATTATGCTCCGATTCCTACTTATAACAATAGTGAAATTGACACTGTTGAATCTACAACTGTTAGTGTAAATCCTGTAAATCCTAATTATCATTTTACTGATACAACAACTTTTGTTGAAACGAAAAAGCCAGATATTATTGACCCTCCGGATGAATCCACTCCTTTATTAATTGTTACAGAACCCCCAGAATACCCTGGTGGTGATGCAGAAAGACTTTTATATTTACAGAAAAATATTATTTATCCTGATTTAGCAAAACAGACCAACATTCAGGGCACCTTTTATTTGAGCTTTGTAATAAACAGAAATGGGAGTATTTCAGATATCACAATCGAAAGAGGCATTGGAGGAGGTTGCGATGAAGAAGCTTACAGAGTAGTAAAAATGATGCCTTCTTGGTCACCCGGAAAACAAACAGGCAAAGCAGTGAGAGTAAAATGTATAATGCAAGTGAAATTCACATTATTAAATTAAACAGAATATCTTTTTATTTCATTAATAGGTTTAGCAATGAAACCTAACTTTAAAGAGAAACAATTGTCAAATTCAATTGTTTCTCTTTTTTATGAATAATAAATTCTAACTCAACCTAGATTCGTTCCATGAAAACCTTTTATTATCTATACTTTTGCAAGCAACTTAATTTAATATGAATATTACTCCTTCCGTCTTTATTGAAACATTTGGTTGTCAGATGAACTTTTCTGATAGCGAAATTGTGGCTTCGGTTATGAAACAAAATGATTACACAATTGTGCATAGTGCAAAAGAAGCTCATGTGATTTTTTTAAATACATGTTCCATTCGGGAAAATGCTGAACAACGAATTCGGGGGCGTTTGAGGGAATTGAAGGCTTTGAAAAAGAAAAATCCTACGTTAATTATTGGGATTTTGGGCTGTATGGCAGAACGTCTTAAGGAAACTTTGTTGAAGGAAGAACAAATGGTGGACTTGATTGCCGGGCCTGATGCATATAGAAGTTTACCTGACCTGATTGCTAAATCTATGGGGGGGATTAGGGCTTCGGATGTGATGCTTTCGGGGATTGAAACCTATGACGATATAACCCCAATCAGATATGACTCGAATGGCATCTCTGCTTTCATTTCAATAATGCGTGGTTGTCAAAACTTTTGTTCATATTGTGTTGTCCCTTATACCAGAGGAAAAGAGAGAAGCCGAAACCCTGAAACGATAGTTGCTGAAGCTCAACAATTGTTCGAAGCGGGTTATCGCGATATTACTCTTTTAGGTCAAAATGTGAATTCTTACACATGGAAACAAGGTGTAAATTTCTCGAAATTAATTGAAATGGTTGCACTAATCAATCCTCTGCTTAGGGTTCGCTTTGCAACTTCACACCCCAAAGACTTATCGGATGAACTGATTATGACCATTGCAAAGCACGAAAATATTTGCCGTTCCATCCATTTGCCTTTACAATCGGGAAGCACACAGGTGCTCGAACGGATGAACCGTGGCTATAGTCGTGAGTTTTATATGAATCGCATTGAGACCATCAGAAAGCATATTCCTGATTGTGGTTTATCCACTGATTTAATTGCAGGTTTTTGTGGTGAAACCGAGGAAGATCATCAACAAACACTTTCGTTAATTGAATGGGCAGGTTATGATTTAGCCTATTTGTTTGCCTATTCTGAACGTCCTGATACTTATGCTGCAGAAAATCTCAAAGATGACGTAGCCGAAGAAACTAAAAGCCGTCGTTTGAGTGAATTGATAAAGCTGCAAAGAGAAATTTCTCATCAAAGTAATATGAAGGATGTGGGGACAATTACAGAAGTATTAGTGGAGGGGAGGTCAAAGCGCTCCGAATTACAACTTTCAGGTCGAAACAGCCGTAATAAAGTGGTCGTTTTCCCTAAAATGAATTATAATGTGGGAGATTATGTAAAAGTGAAGATAACTTCTTGCACTACTGCTACTCTGATTGGAGAAGTAATTGGCTAAAGGAATGTGGGTGGAAAATTGAGAATTTGAATCTTGAGTCAGCTCTGAAATGAGTAAATGCCTTGAATTTAATAACTTATAACGAATTTTCAAGATCATTACCAGATCGTGAACGATTATTGCCACATCTATCAAGATCATTACCAGATCGTGAACGATTATTACCAGATCTTACAAGATCATTACCACATCTTTCATGATTATTGCCTGATCATTCAAGATCATTACCACATCTTTCATGATCATTGCCACATCTAACAAGATTATTACCACATCTATCAAGATCATTACCAGATCGGAAACGATCATTGCCAGATCTATCAAGATCATTGCCAGATCGTAAAGCATCTGACACTAATCGTAAAACATCTGTACCTAATCTCATATTTCAAGGTTTTGACAGAAGAATTATGTTAAAATGATATTTTATATAGCTCTATATTTGAACAAGTAAATGGCTGCTTTTAGTTTAAAATGATTACTTTTGCCTCTGAAAAACACAGTATGCGAATCGCACATCTACCCACTTCAGTAGGAGGTCATGCCTGGGGGCTGGCACAAGGAGAGAAAGCATTAGGCTTGCAGTCGGATGTTATCTATTTGCGCGATAATTTCCTTAAATACCCTTCCGATAAGATAATTTTTCCCGATTCTACCAATACCTTCATCAAGAAATTCACCCGCTTCATCCCCTTGGTCAAAGAAGTCCGTTCTATCATGAAGAATTACGATGTATTTCATTTCAATTTCGGTTCCAGCATATTTGATTTTCCCAAAGCCAACTTTCAACTCCTCGATATTCCTTATTTCAAAAAGCACGGCAAGATAATTGTCACCTACAATGGCTGCGATGCACGCCAAAAATATCCCACGATGCAGCGTGTTGATTATGCCGCATGCCATAATACCAATTGTTATGGAGGCATGTGCAATAGTGGCGAACTTGATAAATTAAGAAGATCCAAGATTGAAAAGTTCAATCGATATGCCGATGCAATTTTTGCCCTAAACCCCGATTTGTTATACTTCCTTCCCGAAAGAGCCCGGTTTTTGCCTTATGCAGTCAGTCGTTGGGACGATTTAGAACTCTTCCCTTTTCGTGAAGTTAAAGAGAAATTCACCATTGTACATGCCCCTACCAATCAGGCAGCCAAGGGTTCCGAAATTATCATCCCCATTGTTGAGCAAATTAAAGCCAAGTATCCTGATAAAATCAATTTCATTTTGGTAGAAAACCTTCCCAACCATGAAGCTGTGAAGATTTATGCACAAGCCGATGTAATTATCGATCAAATCATGATTGGTTGGTATGGTGGATTTGCTGTTGAAGCCATGAAAATGGGTAAACCTGTCATGGTTTTCATTCGTGAAGAAGATTTGAAGTTCATTCCTGCCCAAATGGCTGCCGATTGCAACGATGCCTTCATCAATGTTTGGCAAGGCAATTTATTTGACAAACTTTGCAATTTGATTGAAAACCCTTCACAACTAAAATTGCATCGTGAGGCCGCTCTCGACTATGTAAATCGTTGGCACAATCCTTTATATGTTGCATCACTTGTAAAAGAAGCCTATTTATCTCCTTCAACATGTGCGGAATAGCAGGAATTATCAACAAAACAGGCGAAGAGGTTATGCCAGGGCAACTCATGCCCATGCTTGAGGTGATTAAACACCGCGGTCCTGACGGAGAAGGCACTTTTTATAATGATAACTTTGCTTTGGGGCACCGACGTCTCTCAATTATCGACCTGAGCGACGCCGCAACCCAGCCCATGCATCAGTTTGGCTACACCATTGTCTTTAATGGAGAAATTTATAACTATATTGAAATCAGAGAAGAGTTGTTGAAGTCAGGCTATGTTTTCAGTACTCACTCAGACACAGAAGTGATATTAGCGGCATACGATTGTTGGGGTTTCGATTGCCAGAATCGCTTCAATGGCATGTGGTCTTTTGCGCTTTACGACCCCAAAAAACAAATGCTTTTTTGCTCTCGCGACAGGTTTGGGGTGAAACCATTTTATTTTGTCGATAATGGAAAATGTTTTGCCTTTGGCTCCGAAATTAAGCAGCTCCTTCCTTTTCTTTCTGAACGAAAACCAAACTATACGATCTTAGCTGATTACCTGATTGGCGCTTTCGAAGACCATACAAACGACACTTTCTTTGAAGGAGTAAAAAAGTTGGATGCTTCCCATTATTTGGTTTACGATTTGGGTAGAAATCAATATAAAATTGAGCGATATTATCACATACATGCCCAATCCAGCTTCGAACAGATGGATGAATATGAAGCTATTGAAGAGTTTGGAGCGCTATTGAAGGATGCTGTTCATCTTCGCCTCAGGTCAGATGTTAAAGTGGGCACATGCTTAAGTGGCGGGCTCGATAGTTCGTCAATTGCTGCCATCGCTTCAGCTTTGTATCAGGAAAATTCTGCTGAAAAGTTCACAGCTATCACCGCAAAATCCACCGATGCAAAGCGTGATGAAACTTCTTATGCAAAAATGGTCGTCGACCGTCATAATTTAGCCTGGTATCAGGTTGAGCCACGCGTCATGGATTTCAATTCTGAGATAAATGCGGTAATAAAACTCCAGGAAGAGCCCTTTGGAAGCCCTTCTATCTATATGCAATACAAGGTTTTTGAAGAAGCCCGACGAACCGGAACCGTTGTTATGCTGGATGGGCAAGGGGGCGACGAAACTTTGTTGGGATACGAACGATATTTCCCGGCACGCATATTAAGTGCACCTTTTTTCGCGAAGTTTATCGAATTTTTGAGTGCTCCTTTCCGTATGGGAATCAGTCACTTGCAGCTGACGAAGTATATGTTTTATTTTACTAACTATTTTGTACGAAAAAAATACTTGTTTTCTCGTGCAAACTTCGTAAAACCATTGCTGAAAGATGCTTTTTCGAGAGAAATTATCAGGGAGAACACTAAAGCGTACTATAATATAAGGGCTCTTCAGGAATTGGAAATCACCCATGCCCAGCTTCCTCATCTACTTAAATATGAAGACCGCAATTCGATGGCTCATTCAATTGAAAGCCGCTTACCTTTCCTCGATTACAGGTTGTTGGAGGCGTCATTATCCTTGCCGCACCAATTAAAACTCAACAATGGCTGGTCGAAATACATCCTCCGCAAAGTTTCAGAATCATATTTGCCAACAGAAATCAGTTGGAGAAGAAATAAGTTTGGGTTTGAAGCGCCGGAGAGTCTATGGCTATCCCCAATGACCACTATTATTCAACAAACTATCAGACAATCGGCTTTATTAGATAAGATAACAGATAAAAACGCGGTGTTGAATAGATTTACTGCAATGGATTTAAGAATGCAGTGGCGATTGTTCAACATTGCTGCCTGGGAACAAAGTTTCGAAATCAATGTCTAAAAGAATTTGCCACATAAGTTCAGTGCACCCAAGGACTGATATCCGCATTTTCCTCAAAGAATGTGTAAGTTTGGCAGAAGCCGGAAACGAAGTGTTTCTATTAGTTGCCGATGGAAAGGGAAATGCAAAAATAAACGGAGTGAATATTGTTGACGCGGGCAAATTGCCTTCAAATCGTTTATCGAGAATGATGAATGCAACAAAATTGATTCGAAAACCAGCTATGGAACTCAATTGTGAGGTGTATCATTTCCACGACCCGGAGCTTATTCCTTTGGGATTGTATTTAAAAAAGCAAGCTAAGAAGGTTGTGTATGATGTTCACGAAGATGTGCCCCGACAAATGCTGACTAAACCTTATTTGAATGCATTTTTAAGAAGGTTGGTAGCGAATGTTTTTGAGAAATATGAGAATCATCAGGTGAAAAAGTTTGATGCCATTGTGACTTCGACACCTCATATCAGAAACCGGTTCTGGAATTTTAATTATCAGACCGTAAATGTGAACAACTACCCGATTTTATCTGAATTTAATATCGATCCGATTGCAAAGCGAATTCCTAATCAAATATGTTATATAGGAAACATCAGCAAGGAGCGGGGAATTTTGCAACTATTGGAGGCTTTAGAGCATACCTCTGCTACACTTGTATTAGCGGGTACTTTTGAGACTATAGAATTGGAAAAAATGGCTAAGGAACATGCTGCCTGGGGGCAGGTTCGGTATGTCGGGCAGGTAGATAGAGCAGAAATTGCCCACATTCTTTCCACTTCTTCGGTAGGTATGGTAACGCTATTGCCTGCCTTGAATTACATTGATTCATTGCCGATAAAAATGTTTGAATATATGGCTGGGGGTGTAGCCATAATAGCGTCTGATTTCCGGATTTGGAAAACCATTATTGAAAAAGAGAAATGCGGCATCTGCGTTAACCCTATGGAAGTGCAAGGAATTACCCAAGCTATTCAGCATCTGATTTCGAATCCTGAAATTGCCAAAGAAATGGGAAACAAGGGGAAGTATGCTTCACAAAGCAAATATAATTGGACCAGAGAGAAGGATAAACTAACTCAACTTTATGTACATTTGTAGAAAAATTCATTCATGTTCCCAAAGGTAAGCGTCATAATCCCTTGTAGAAACGAAGAACTGCACATAGCTGAGTGTATTCTTTCCATAATTCGGGGGACTTACCCTTCCGAACAGACCGAAATTTTGGTGGTAGATGGCAGTAGTGAAGACAATACAGAAAAAATTGTCACCCAATTGAAAGATACCTATACCAACATTACAATATTGCAAAACCCAAAGCGGATTTTCCCAGCAGCGGTGAATGTTGGCGTAAAATACTCAACAGGTGAATACCTATTGATATTAGGGGCACATGCTCTTTATTCAACTGATTATATAGAAAAGTGCATAAACGCTGCTATGAAGTATGATGCCGATAATGTAGGGGGCATTTTAATAACCACCGGGCTAAACAAAGGAGTGATTGGTAAATCAATTAACAAAGTTTTGTCTAGTTCATTTGGAGTCGGGAATGCAACTTTCCGAACAGGTTCTAAAGATGTTACAGAAGTGGATACCGTTTTTGGTGGATGCTACAAAAAAGAAGTATTTGAAAAGATTGGATACTTTAACGAGCATCTTATTAGTTCCTCCGATATGGAATTTAATAAGCGTCTGAAACGTTCAGGAGGGAAAATTTTCCTTATTCCCGACATCATAGTGAATTATTACACACGTAACACCTTAAATTCTTTCTTTAAGAACAATCTAAGAAACGGATACTGGGCAATTTACCCCATAGGGTTAACAACATTTATCCCTGTATCCCTTCGGCATTTCGTACCGCTATTATTTCTATTGTCAATTGTCGGATGTTTATTGTTGAGCCTGATATTTCCTTTCTTTTTATGGGTTTTACTTGCCGAGATGTCTCTATATTTAATTGCTTCCATCGGAGCATCCTTCTCTTCTATCCCAATAAATATACTTTTCGCAACCACCATGCCCCTGTTGTTTTTATCACTTCATTTACTGTATGGATTGGGATCCTTTTGGGCATTATTAAAGCTTCCTTTTGTTAAAAAGCAAATAGAAAATGAGTCATAAGGAAGTAGAAAGAGAACACTACAACAAGGTTATTGAAAAGTGTGCATCCATTTCATCGAAGGAGAAACAATCTTTCTCTTCTATCAATGATAAAATAGTTAGAAAAGCTCACGAATATTATGTTTCTCAGATCAAACAATTATTGGATAACAAAACAGGTCTTCATATATTGGATTTTGGATGTGGCACCGGAGTTCATCATTATTTTGTTGAGGATTATCCAATAAAACTTATTGGAATTGATATTGCAGAGAAAGCAATTGAGCTTGCCCGACTTCATGCTCATAAGTTAAACTTACCTGCCGAATATATCGTTATGGATTGTGAAGATACCTCTTTCGAAAATGACACATTCGATTTGATTCTAGACTATGGTGCCTTCTCAAGTCTGGATATTTCAAAGGCTTTTCCTGAAATCATCAGAATTCTTAAACCCAGCGGGAAACTTATCAGTATTGAAACCCTTGGTCATAATCCAATTACCAACCTCAAACGCAAAATAAATGTTTATAAAAATAAGCGTACCTTATGGGCTTCCTCTCACATCATGAAGATGAAGGATTGGAAAAACTTTAGCTGCCAATTTCAAAGCTATAAAGTGCAATATTTTGGATTAAGTACTTTATTGGTGCTCCCGATATTATTAATGTGTAAAGGAAAGCTTGCTAATTTTATTCTCAAGACACATGAACGAATAGACCGATACTTATTCAAATGCAAATTATTGCAGAAGTATGCATTTAAAACTGTATTTATATTAGAAAATCCACTTAAAACGAATTCAAATGAAACGAACCTTTGATATATTTTCAAGTCTTATTGGATTAATTATCCTTTCTCCGGTTTTAATCATCGTCTCTCTAATCATTAAATTCCACGATAATGGACCCGTTTTCTACATGGCACCCCGTGTGGGAAAGTATGGAAAAATGTTTAAGATGTTTAAATTTCGTTCAATGGTTATTAATGCTGATAAGATTGGGGCATCATCCACAACAAGCTCCGATGTACGTATTACCCCTATTGGGAAGAAATTAAGGAAGTATAAGTTAGATGAACTTCCTCAATTGATTAATGTTTTTATTGGTGAAATGAGCATTGTTGGTCCCCGCCCTGAAGTTAAATACTTCACTGACATGTATACTGAGGAAGAAAAAGTAATTTTAACTGTTAAGCCGGGTATTACCGATTGGGCTTCCGTCTGGAATAGTGATGAAGGAAAAATCCTCGAGGGTGCAGAAGATCCGGATAAGGCTTATATGGAATTGATTCGTCCGGATAAAATTCGTTTGCAGTTGAAGTATGTAAGAGAAAAATCCTTTTTTAACGACATTAAAATAATATTTTTAACTTTGCGAGCCGTTTTCATCAAGTAGTAAGGCGCAACTTTAATGATATATACTCCCGAAGGAATTCTCAAATTTTACACCACCATGCTTCGTATTCGCTTATGCGAAGAGAGCTTGGTTGAGCCCATATTAAAGGGCGAAATTGTCTGTCCTGTGCATTTGTATTCCGGTCAGGAAGCAGTGGCGACAGGACTTTGTTCAGCTTTGGAAAAAACAGACCAGATTTTTGGTAATCATCGTTCTCATGGGCACTATCTTGCAAAAGGTGGTTCTATGAAAGCCATGATTGCAGAAATATATGGTAAATCTACCGGCTGTTCCCGTGGAAGAGGAGGCTCAATGCACCTTATCGATCCTGATAATGGCATTATGGGCATTGTACCCATTGTTGGAGGAACCATTTCTTTGGCAACCGGTGCTGCTCTTGCATCAAAGATACGTAATGACAAGAAAGTCGTTGTTTCATTCTTCGGTGATGGAGCCTCAGGTGAGGGTACTTTATTTGAATCGATGAACTTTGCAGCAATAAAGAAACTTCCTGTCATATTTGCCTGCGAAAATAATCTGTAATCCACCCATCTTCCAATCCGTGAAATCAGAGCTAATGACAATATTTCTGATATTGCAACTCCTTTAGGTATTCAAAAGTATAGGGTGGATGGCAATGATGTATTGACAGTAAATGAAGTTTCAATTAAAGCTGTTGAACAATGCAGAAATGGAGAAGGCCCTGTATTTATTGAGTTCCTCACCTATCGTCAGCGTGGACATGTGGGTCCCGATGATAATGTTCAAGGTTCACATACTGACATCAGACCCTTAGATGAAATTGATTCTTGGTTAAGAAACGACCCGATTGAAAATCTAACAACTAATATTGAAAGTAATTTCCCTGAGCTTCTACCAAAGCTTGATACAATATTATTACAAGTCGAAAAAGAAATAGCAGATAGCTATGATTTTGCTTTTTCATCAAAGAAACCTGCTATAAACGAACTTACTGATTATGTCTTCAGCCGATAGAGTACTCCGATTCAGCCTTGCCATTAATGAAGCAATTTACCAGGCAATGGAAACCGATCCCGATGTAGTATTAATAGGTCAGGGAGTGAAAAGTCCCTGGTATGTAGGGAATACCTGCAGAGGTTTGGTGGAAAAATTTGGTGAAACAAGAGTAATTGATACCCCTGTTTCCGAGAATGCCATCACAGGAATTGCTGTAGGAGCTGCTATTGCCGGAATGCGCAGTATTGTTGTTCATCCTAGAGCAGACTTTCTAATGTATGGCTTAGATCCAATCATCAATCAGGCTGCCAACTGGCATTATATGAATGGTGGCAGATCAAATGTGCCCTCTGTGTTTTGGTTAATTGTTAATCGTGGTGGAGAACAAGCTGCCCAACATTCACAGGCATTGCATTCTCTTTTTACACATATTCCGGGACTTAAAGTAGTAGCACCTTCAAATGCTTATGATGCCAAAGGTCTTTTAATGGAAAGTATTTACGATAACAATCCCGTCGTTTTTATTGACGATCGTTGGCTCTATGAGTTTTCTGCTCTTGTTCCAACAGAAGCCTATCGTATTCCATTAGGAAAAGGAATTATTCGTAAAGAAGGGAAAGATGTAACGTTATTGTCCTTTTCTTTTATGGCAACTGAAGCAGCGAAAGCGGTTGAAATTCTGAGTAAAGAGAATATCGATGTGGAGCTTATCGACCCTAGAACCTTAACCCCATTTGATGAAGAACTCCTAATTCAATCTGTAAAGAAAACAGGAAAACTTGTTATTGCAGAAGGGGCATGGAAAACAGGAAGTTTCTCGGCAGAAATATCAGCCAGAGTGAGCGAACATGCTTTCGATGCACTAAAAGCTCCTATTCTGAGAGTTTGCTTACCTGATTGCCCTGCTCCCTCCAGTTCAGAACTGGAAAAAGCGTATTATACAAACGCTTCACAAATAGTTGAAGCCATAAAATCGATTACACTATGATAAATAAAGTTTCTTTTGTAAGTCCATCCCGTTTATATTTCATGTTAAAGAACGAGTTGGATGCTGCTTATTTTGATGTGATGAGCAAAGGCGATTTAATAGATAGAAGTCAGCTCAAATCTTTCGAAAAGAACCTTGCAGCATTTGCCGGAACTAAGTATGCCGTGGGTTTAAACAGCGGTTACGACTCCTTGCATCTATCTTTAAGAGCTGCTGGTATTGGACAAGGTGATGAAGTGATTGTGCCTGCCCATACCTTTGTTGCTACTTGTTCAGCAGTTATTAATGTTGGAGCCACACCTGTTTTGGTTGATGTTACACAGGATTTCAACATTGATGTGACTAAAATCGAAGAAGCCATCACCCCCAGAACAAAAGGGATTATTCCCGTTCACTTGAGTGGATTTATGGCAGATATGCCTGAAGTGATGAAGATTGCCGAAAAATATAATCTTGCGGTTATAGAAGATGCTTGTCAGAGTTTAGGCTCAAGCATTAACGGAAAAGGTGCCGGCTCATGGGGATTGACAGGTTGTTTTAGTTTTTATCCTTTTAAAATATTAGGAGGTTATGGAGATGGCGGTGCAATTACCACCAATGATGAAAAAGTAGCCGCTTTTGCAAGGCGTATGCGTTTCAATGGAGAAGATAGAGAGACAGGCGAATATCATGGACATGGATTCACTTGTTTGCTTGATAATTTACAGGCAGCTTTCCTTGATATTAAACTTCGTTATCTACCTGAATGGATTATTCGCAGGAAAAATATTGCAGAAACCTATAAAAATGCACTATCTGATATTCCTGATTTGTTATTGCCTCATTATAACAAACCCGGTTTCGACCATGTGTATCAAAATTACACCTTACGTTCGAAGCAAGGGACACAATTCTCTGATTATTTAAAAGCAAACGGAATAGAAATTCTTACTCAATTCCGTAAACCATATTATAAACACGCTGCATTGAATCTAACCGACCGAGGTTTCCCTGAAACTGAAGCCTTAAGTGCCGAAGTTTGTTCCTTGCCAATGTGTGTTGAAATTACTGATGAAGAAGTACAAAGAGTAATTAAAGTAGTGCGTTCTTTCTACGGAAAAGATACTTTATGAAATCATTATCCCGCATCACCGAAACCTTTACCGAGTCGGTAATAAGGGAAATGACCCGTGTGAGTGACTCCCTTGGAGGTTTAAATCTTTCGCAGGGCTTCCCTGATTTCGATAGCCCTGAAGAGATAAAAGAAGCAGCTATCAGAGCCATTAATGGAGGCAACAATCAATACCCTGTTACATTTGGGGAGCCAGTTTTAAGAGAAATGATCGCACAAAAGGCATTGAATTATAATGGCATCAAATGTAATCCTGATACAGATATTACCGTTACTTGTGGTGCTACCGAAGCTATGATGGCAACCTTAAAAGCTTTAATCAACCCTGGTGATGAAGTAATCGTTTTCCAACCGTTTTATGAAAACTATGGTCCCGATGCAATATTATCAGGTGCAAAACCACGCTATGTGAATCTGAAACCTCCCTTTTGGAGTCTTGATTTCGATGAACTTGCTGCTGCATTTAATGATAAAACCAAAGCAATCATCATTAACACCCCAAACAATCCAACCGGGAAAGTATTTTCAGAAGAAGAGTTACAATTTATTGCAAAACTGTGCAATCAATGGGATGTTTATGCAATATGTGATGAAATTTACGAGCATATTTTATATGATGGTTCGACTCATATTTCCCTTGGCTCACTTTCCGGAATGCATGACAGATGTATAACCATTAATTCCATTTCAAAAACTTATTCGGTTACAGGATGGAGGGTTGGCTGGGCAATTGCTTCTGCAGAAATCACCCAACGAATTCGTAAAGTGCATGATTTCCTAACCGTAGGCGCCCCTACTCCCTTCCAACATGCAGCAGCTGAAGCCCTTTGTTTTAACGAAAGTTATTATACCCAGTTGCAGGATAAATACAGCTTTGCCAGAAAACTCATGCTTGATACTCTTCAGCAAAGCGGATTTAAACCATTTATCCCAAAAGGAGCTTATTATATAATTGCTGATACTGCCGAACTTTTCGATAAGTTGCAAGCTAAAGACGATTATGATTTCAGTGTTAAATTGATAAACAAAACCAGGGTTGCCACCGTTCCGGGGAACTCATTTTATGCTGGTAAAAACAACACAACTCGCTTAGTCCGCTTCGCTTTTTGCAAAAAAACAGAAACAATTGAACAAGTTAGAAACTTGTTTCTCGAAAATTTAATAAGTTTGTAAATCTTTTCCTTTAGTGTCACAACGACCCTGAAGCCTAAAGTGTAACCAATACTTTCAACAATGAAATCATTTAAAATTAAGTGGTGGTATGTCCTCGGGGCACTACTTACCGGCTTTTTGGTTTGGTATTTCTCAAACATAGTCGCGTATATTCTCATCAGTTTTGTGCTTTCCCTCATGGGGCATCCCCTGGTGCGATTGCTCGATAGAATCAGATATAAAAGATTCCATTTCTCTCATGTACTGAGTTCAATTGTTACTTTAATGCTGATTTGGACCATATTGATCGGGTTGTTTTATATTTTTGTACCCCTCATCACCTACGAAGCCAAAGCCGTTTCGCAGGTCAACTGGAGTTCATTTTTCAGTTCTTTTCATGAACCACTTATACGATTTCAGAATCAACTGATGGATGCCGGAATTCTAAATCAGGGAGATTCTATCGAGACAATGGTTACTCAGAAAGTCTCTTCTGTTTTGAACTTCTCTCAATTTTCAAATGCATTCAGCACAATATTTAGTTTTGCAGGCAGTTTGGTCGTCGCATTCTTTGCCATCTCTTTTATCACATTCTTCTTTTTAAAAGATGATAAACTCTTCCGCAATTCGCTAATGATAGTCACCCCTATTAGCTATCAAACCGAAATGAACCACATCCTCATCAGTTGCCGCAAAATGCTCAGTCGTTACTTTCTCGGCTTGTGTTTAGATATATTTCTGGTCATCACCCTCATTAGTTTGGGTATGATGTTTATTGGTGTGAAAAACTTTCTGCTGGTAGGTTTTATCGCAGGTATCATGAACGTCGTTCCATACATTGGTCCTATTATCGGTGCCTTATTGGGCATTTCACTTGGTGTGACCGATTGTGTAAATGCTGATTTCAACACTGTGGTTTTGCCTCTCATCATTAGAATGTTACTCGTTTTTCTAAGTGTTAATTTGTTAGATGGCATAGTGTTGCAACCCACCATTTATTCCAACAGCGTGAAAGCCCATCCCCTCGAAATTTTCCTTGTCATTATGGCTGCCGGCAGTTTGGCAGGCGTATTGGGCATGATACTCGCCATTCCTTGTTATACACTATTGCGCATTGTGGCAAAAGAATTTTTCAGTGGCTTTAGGGTGATAAAAAAGTTGACGGAGAATTTGTGAGAGTATGCCACAGATTCTCAGATTTATTTTAATTGAATTAATCTGTGAATCTGTGGCGGTTTATATTTTTTTAATCCTTTAAAATGATTTTCCCCTTACTTAGAATCCTCACTTTTCGCAAAATCCTCAACTACCTCCTGGTGGTTTCTTCCTTTTATCTAAGTCGATTAATAAAAAGACCCATCCTTTGGGGCATGCCATTTGCTATTTCAATTGAAACAACAGCCATTTGTCAATTGGCTTGTCCCGAATGTCAAACGGGACTTGGTTTGCTCAAACGAAATCAAAAACTAATTGATAACGACACTTTTAATTCCATTATAAATCAACTTTCGCCCTATCTTTTTCATGTGCAGTTGAACTTTCAGGGGGAGGCTTTCAATCATCCCTATATTATTGATTTCATTAAATACGCTCATAAAAAGAAGATTTTAACCAGCATTTCCACCCATGCTCAAAATATTGATGAAGCCGTGGCACAACAAATTACAGACTCAGGTCTAACAAACTTAATTATTTCTGTTGATGGAATTGATGAGGAAACGTATAGAACCTATCGTGCGAATGGTTCATTGCAAAAGACATTGAAGGCAGTAAGTCTATTAAAAGCGTATAAGAAGAAATCGACTCCCAAATTAATTATGCAATTCATTGTTTTCAGGCATAATGAATATCAAATTCCACTGCTGAAATCCTTTTATAAAGAACATGGGTTTGATACACTTCGTATTAAAACGGCACAGTTTAACAATTTCGAACAGGGGAACCACAGCATGCCCAACAACAACAACTATTGCCGCTACAAATCAGATGCAAATGGCAGGTATTCTATCAAATCCAACTTATCCAATCATTGTTTCCGTTCGTGGAGCCGATGTATTGTTACCACCGATGGCGTGGTAATCCCCTGTTGTTTTGATAAGCATGCCAATTATCCTTATGCTAACATCAAATCACAAACCTTTTCATCTGTTTGGAAAGGAGAAGCATCACTAAATTTCAGAAAAAAGATATTACACAAGAGGAAGTCAATAAACATTTGTTGCAATTGCACTGAGGGCTTGAGGATTTAAGATGTAAGAATTATAATTTAAGATTTGGGGCTTAATACTTAGCGCTTTAGTTTTTTAACCTGGAGTTTAAAATTTGGAGTTTTGGGCTTATGTTTGATTAGGATATTGTTCAATATAAGGCAGTTATCAAGGAATATTTCCCAATCACGGAGATTTTATCAAAATCAGATATTTTGGCATATAATTTGTGGAAATTTACAATAAAAATTCAAACCAATTAAATAATAATTATTATGTCGTTAGGAGAAAAAATTTATCGTTGTATTGTAATTTACCTTATGCCAAGAAGCGTTAACAATTATCTCACCTGGGCAAAAGGCATATACATCAGTATGCACAACAACACGCGCTATAGTGCGCTTTCAGTCAAAATTGCGAAGTTGAATACCGACAATTTGGCTCTCGACATTGCTCAAACGGGCTTTAAAGCGAAACCACCCACTGCGAGCAAAGCCGACAGAAATTCTGCGCTTAAACAATCTAAAAAAAGTATTTACGCCTTAGGAGGCAGTGTTCAGGAAATGGCTGATGATGATCATGAAAATGCTGAAGCCATCATCACCGAAGCTGGTTTTGGGGTCAAAGAAATTGGCATCAAACCTAAGACAAAGAATTCTGCCGACCAAGGTAGCGAACCAAATTCGGTTTATGTGTATGGTGAAGGAGAAGGTGGTCACAATTGGAGAATGAGCACCAATGGCACTGATTGGGTCAACCTTTTAGCAAGCTCGGGCCAAAGGAAAATAGTTCACAACCTCATTTCACTTACTATGTATCATTTTCAACATAGCCCTGTGTTGCCCGATGGCGAAGAAGGCAAATGGAGTGAAACCATCAGCATCAGAGTTAACTAAATTGATTGATAATCTTAGAATTCTGTAGTATAGTTTTGAAAGAAAAACATATTTGATAAAAAGCCGCAACTTCACAATTGTGGCTTTTTTATGTAAGAAAGATTGCCTTATGTTATTACACAGCAAAATCTAAACTACTCTATTTATGATTCGAATAAAAGTAAAATATTGCTTGCAAGACGATAGCTCATGCTTACCGTTCGATAATTTATGCGTACCGTTTGGTAAGCTAAGCCTACCGTTTGGTAATTTGTGCTTATCGTTCGGTAAGCAATGCCTACCATTCGGTAATTTGTGCTTATCGTTCGGTAAGCAATGCCTATCGTTCGGTAATTTGTGCTTATCGTTCGGTAAAATGTGCCTACCGTTTGGTAAGCTAAGCCTACCGTTTGTTAATTTAAGCTTATCGTTCGGTAAGCCAAGGCTACCCTTTGGTAAGCAAGATTTAGGGTTGATTAAGCCAAAATTACATAATCATATTTCTTAATTAAACATATTAAAATATGTTATATAACCTTCAAAAAGCTAAATAACAACGAATTAAAATAGTTTTAATAATAAGTGGGCAGAAACCGTATTTGAATTGAATTATTTATAATTTTGGACTTTCTTTTAGTTTATGATGATATAGATAAAATTAAGTATGATACTTTTATTCGTTTAGGTAATTGTTACCGATAAATTTATGAAAAGGATATTGACAATATTGTTCATGTTAATCAATAGTTTCAGCTATGGACAAGACCAATGTGGTTTCTCAATTATTTTTGACAAAGCAATCATACAATTAAAGGTAGATAGCCTATTAAATGACAGCATCAAAGAAATAATAGTTATTCAAACTATAAAGCCTTTTGAATATTTGAAAAGTGAAGACAGTTGTTTAACATTTATTTGCTGGAAAGCGAAACAAGAATACTTCACTCAAATAATTTCTAACAATTGTATTTATTCTGTAGTAAATTTCAAAGGTCAGGCAATTTTTAATTATAAGAATAAAGTTTTAGCCTTTGTAACACCAGATGAGAGAATATTAAAATTTACACCGCCAATAATGGGAGGCAATGGAGTTTATTATTTTACAAAAAAATCACAACGATATTTTGAATTAACCGGTTCAAATACACAGCCTTGGACTTATGTTTCTAACAATAAGCAAAAAGAAGAAATTAGAATGAAGTGGTTTGATATTATTTACAAAACGCTATTTAACGAACATTTCAATTTTAAAATAAAATCAAATTATGATAGGTGGAAGGAAATCTATCGGTAACAAGTGATTGCTTTCAGTGGCAGACAGATACTACAAACTGATAACTTTGTGATATGCCAACGAATAGCAAGCATCGACTATTAATAATTACAGTTAACAAACTAGTTGCTTGAAAGCATCTCACTCCTTCCGAAACTGCTGATTATTAACAATTCTTCTTAAAACAACTATATCTTCATTCTTAAAATCAACCGCCCATTCGCGGCTTTGCATCACCTTATCCATCGTCGCATCAAAGTCTTCTTTGCTAAGGGGCCAGGTGTCTTCTTTCTCCGAATATATAATGTACTGGGCATCCTTCACCGCCGGAAACAAATAGATATTATCGCGCAAAGCCAAATGCGGCAAAAACGTTCCCTGTGTGCAAACAACAGCCTGTTTTGGAATCGCATTTAATTTTTCATAAATCAATTTAACATTGTAGTTGCGCCTATAATGTATCGATTTATAAAAACGAATTCTCGATTTATCGGTAAACATTTTGGTATTATCCATCAACCTCACCGTTGCCGAAAGCGCCCCTGTCAGAGCTATGCCAATAATCAGATAGCTCAGCCATTTTTTCTTCAAACTGCCAATAAATGAGAACACTCCGATTGCTAAAATGGGTGCCAGTTCGATTGAATATTGAGCATCTATTCCCCATAAGATAGAAAAATCGTGATACATTTTCTGAAAATAAATCGGGATAAGCATGATTAAATATTGCGGACGAAAAAACAACAAAAACAAACCCGACCCCAAAGCCATCAGATGAAATTCCATTTTAATATAATCGAAACCCGGGTCACCTGAATGATTTACAAACAACAACCTGATGCTTTCCAATGGATGTGAAACCAGAAAAGTGAGTGCCTGAACGCTCGAATTGCCTAAAACAGCGTAATTAAGATGAGGATAAGTGCCGTCGTTTGAAATTGCCGGCATGACATAAAAAGTAATCAGCACAAAATAGAGTGCGGCAAACAAAGCATAACTGCCTAAATAAATAAGTGATTTTTTGTCTTTTCGATATTCAAAAAGCATCCCAAGACAAATAAAAACCGCCCAAAGCGAAATGTTTTCCTTCCCTATCAAAAAGAAAACAAACAAAGCGGATGAGAGAAAATACCGCTTTTGTTTAAACGCATAGAAGAACCACGGAACCACCATTGCCGCCACCACATTGCTGTGATAATCGTAAGAAAGAGCCGAATAGATGCCGAAGAACATTAAAAAATAGATGCTTGCCCATAGCGGAAGCTTGTTTTGATGGCTTAAGGAAAAGTACTTATAAACCCCCAATCCCCCCAGCAAAACCGAAGCAATCTGAACAATAAGCAGCGTATAAGTGCCGAAAATATAAGATAAAGGCGAAAAAATGATAAGATATAAATCGAAATGGTCTGACAATAAATTCTCGCTCACATTCTTGAAAACACAGCTATCATTCCACTGAAAATGACTGTAATCATACAAGGCATTGGTGTATAAACCCAGGTCAAGCGCATATGTCCTGAAAAAATAATGATTCACCAAAGAGATTAACGAATACACTAGCCCAAAAAACAATAAGACCAGAATAAGGTATTTATATTTCCAAAATGAAGTGTAGAGGTGTTGTTTATCAATAATCATTAAACTTGAATTTTTGTCTTCAATCTTTTTTAATTCGCTATGTTTCCTTGAAAAATGCTTAGGTATTTACTAAACGCTATTTCATCGCATAAAATTATACATAATCATTGAATAAGGAAGTTTAAATTTTTGATTATGCTTTTTTATGTTGAATTCTAAAGGCTAAAGTTGGGCAAAGAATGACTGCAAAACACTCACTTTGAAGACAATCACGCAACAGAACAATCTCTCATTTTTCTGTACTAAAAAATCCTTCAAGCCTTGTCTGTTAGTCGTTCCGGCAAACTCAATATTATTTCTATGTTAAAAAAACCAAAGAAAACACAGAAGTCTCGATTATTTATTGTAATATTGTCGTGAATTATAATACCCTAACAATTAAAGAAAATCTAAAAAAGAATCATATCACAAAATTAAATTTAAACACAATGAAAAGAACAATTCCTTTTTTCCTATCACTCATCGTAGTGATTTTAATGAGCATTACAGCAAATGCTCAAGTATTGCTTAACGAGCAATTCGATTACCCTGTTGGCGATTCCATTACTGCTCACGGTTGGACTGCCCATAGCGGAACAACCAATATTATTTATACCGTAAGTGGAAACTTATCTTACACCGGTTATTGTACCCCTGTTGGACAAAAAGCTGCCATGACAACTTCCGGGCAAGATGTTAGTCGTACATTTACTGCACCTACTTCTGGAGCTTTTTATATTGCTTTCTTAGTTAACATCACAAGTGCAGGTACTATTGGTGATTATTTTTTACATTTAAAAGACCCGGGTTCTTCATCTTCTTTTACTGCTAAAGTTTATGTAAAAGCCGGCACAGCTGCTAACACTGTTTTCTTTGGTTGTTCAAAAGCTGGGACAGGAAGCTCTCCAACTGCAGTGTATTCCACTACTTCTTCGGACATGAATGTTACCCACCTGATTGTTTTGAAATATAACATAGTTGCCGGAACTGCCAACGACGAAGTTTCATTATTTGTTGACCCTGCTACTGCTGCTGAAGGCACTGCCACTGTAATTGCTACAGATAACACTGCTGCTGATCTTGCTGCTTTTGGTTCTGTTGCCTTGCGTCAGGGAACTACCGCTAATGCCGCTGCTCTGACGATTGACGGAATCAGAGTTGCTGCTACCTGGGCTGATGCTATTGGATTTAATGGCGTTGTTACAGCTCCTACAGTTATAACCCAAGGCACGACTGGTATTACTTCAACTTCCGCAATTTGTGGTGGCGATGTAACAGCCGACAATGGTGGACTCATTGCTTCGAGAGGGATATGTTATGGTGCTACTGCTAATCCTGATACTTTAGGAACAAAGGTGGTAGTTACTGGTACAACAGGTGTATTTACTGCAAACTTGTCAGGTTTAACCGGAGGCGCAACTTATCATTATCGTGCTTATGCTGTTAATTCAGCCGGTGTATCTTATGGTAATGACTCTACATTTGTTACCCCTGTGGGTGCTGTTGCACCTGTTGTTACTACTGGAGTAGCTTCTGCCGTATTAGAGGTAACTGCTACTGTTGCCGGCACTGTTGTAAACGATGGTGGTGCCACTGTCACTGCAAGAGGAATTTGCTGGGCAACCACAGCCAACCCCGATACTTTAGCTTCTCATTCAACCGAAACCGGAACTGTTGGTGCTTTCACTAGTAATTTAACAGGTTTAACTGCTGCAACTTTATATCATGCCAGAGCTTATGCCATCAATTCTGTTGGCGTTAGTTATGGTGCCGACATTACTTTCACCACTCAAATAGCAGGTGTTGCAGTTGCTAATATTGCTGCGCTACGTGCTCAGGTGGCTGACAATTCTACCGTATATAAATTAACAGGCGAAGCTTTTTTAACCTTTAAACAAGCTTATAAGAATGAAAAATTCATTCAGGATACTACGGGTGCAATTATGATTTATGATGCTGTACCTGCAACAGGCGTTATCACCACCACATATAATATTGGTGATGGAATTACAGGTATAAAAGGTAAACTCCAAAATTATTATAGTCAATTAGAGTTTATTCCTTATACTGATCCGGGTGCTGCAACCTCAACCGGACATGTAACTGTTCCAACCGTTGTTACTGCTTTAAACATGTATGATTCTACTTATATGCATGCAAATCATCAATCGCAATTAATTAAACTTGTTAATGTTTCTTTCCCTGAAGCAAACGGAACTTTGAAATTCGCTAATAGCAAAAAATTCTTAATGGCACAAACCGGTGCAACTACTGATACCTTATTCTATTGTAACTTCTTCGATGCTGATTATAATGTAACCGCCACTGCTATTCCACTACCCGCAGGAAATGGTGATGTAACCGGTATTGCAATTTGGACAAAAGGACGCTATTATATTACTGCAAGAGATAAAAATGATTTTGCATTCCCATTAGGTGTTAGTGAAAACGAAGCCGGCAAAATTGACATTTATCCAAATCCTTCCGAAGGATTGTTTAATGTTAAACTATCACAAGGCACTTTAGCTGAAATCAATGTGTATTCAATGACAGGCGAAGTGGTTTACAGAAAAACATCTAATGAATCCTTCGTTACGGTTGATTTATCTAATCAAGCCAGCGGAATTTTTGTAATGCAGGTGCGTGATGTGAAAAATGGCAGCTCCTACAGTGTGAAAATCAACAAAAAATAAACTCTTCTTTAATAATGAAAAAGCAGCCACACCAAAGGCTGCTTTTTTTATAGCTTATCAAACCATATACATTCAGAATTTAGGGCAAAAACTAATAAGAAACCTAAATTCCTAAAGCCTACAGTCTAATTAATCTAAAATTACTATTTTTGTAAATAAAAAAACCATGCAAAAATCCTGCATCTTTCTTTTCCTCACCCTCCTCCTATCATTGCAGGCAATTCCCCAATCCTCAAAACCCCTGCGTCTTGAATTCGACACCCAGGGCGAAGAAACCAATTTCCATCTAATTCCTTTAGCTCAACAAGGCTTCGTTCTGATTCATCCCAAAACCATCGAAAATCAGAAAACCAATTATGAATTCATTCATTATTCGAAAATATTCTCCAAACAACAACTTCTTAATCTGAATATCGCTCCCAGTTTATATTTTAAAACATATTCTATTAGTGATTCTTTGCTCTATATCCTTTTTGCCGAGAGCCCAAAATCCATCAAACAAAACGATGCCATGCTGCTAAAATATGATATGAAGCAACATTCTATAAAAACATTTAACTTCACATTTGCTTCTAAATCTGAAGTAATAAAAATGTTTATTGCCAATACCTCAATTGCATTTCTGAACTATGAAAAAAATGCATACAGCCTTCAAGTGCTTAATCCTGATAGCAATAAAATCATCTCAAAGGAGTTGCTCAACGAAAAAGGATACCTCATCAGAACCCATTATGTGAATGACAACAACAGCCTCAACCTATTATTTAAACGAAAAATCAGTCGCAATCAATCGGAAATGATACTTACGTCCTATTATTTTCGTTCTGACGCAATAGATTCTCTTGTCATTCAGCCAACAGAAGGAGAAGTGCTAAACAATTCCGATTTTGTATATATTAATGATACTTCTACCTTGATATTAGGCACCTACATCAACGATGATGAAAAGTCTTCTAATGCCGATAACCTGAATGAAGAAGAATCAACCGGCATATACGCTTCACTATATATCAACAAAAAACAAAGCTTCATTAGCTTTTATAATTTTGTTGATATGAAAAGTTTTTATCGTTATATGAATGAAAGTGAAATCATTTCTATGAAAAAGAAACTTGCCCGCAAAAGCGATAAAAAATATTCGATGAATTATAAGCTATTGCTCCACGATATCCAGTTTTTCAATAATCAATACCTGCTCACTTTCGAAACCTATTATCCCGAATACCGAACAGTTAGTAACAACACCTACGACTATTACGGCAGATTAGTGCCTAACACCTACACTGTTTTTGATGGCTATCGCTACCAAAAAGCATTTGTGTTGAGTTTTAATAGTGCAGCTAAACTCCTTTGGGAAAATTCCATGCAATTGAGCACCATTCTCGAAGATGAGCGTATCGAAAAAACCCGGCTCATGCCTTTCCCCAACGAAATGCTGATTGCCACATTAAACGACGGAGAAATCAATGCGAAGATTATTTATAGCAATGAAGAAAACAACGATTTCCCTTCCGCTCGTATCGAATCTAATTATAAAACGGATATCATAACGGCATCTTCTCCCGAAGATTTATATTACTGGTACGACAATTATTTCATTGCTTGTGGCTATCAACAAATCAAAAATAATACCCTGGTTGAAAAAAACAAACGAAAGGTGTTTTATGTTAATAAGATTGCTTATCAATAGAATTTCCAAACAAAATAATTCATTCATTAAATTCCAAACAGTTTGAAACTATTCTCCGACCACCAAGCACATCTCGTTTTAAAGAACCGTAACTTTAAGTTCTTCTTAGCCGGAAGGGTATTGATTACCCTGGCTGTCCAAATGCAAGCTGTTATTGTTGCCTGGCAAGTTTACAGCATCACACACGACCCTTTATCCTTAGGTTTGATTGGCTTATCTGAAGCTATTGCTTTTATCAGTATGGCAATGTTTTCGGGTTGGATTGCTGACAAATTTCCTCGCAAACGCATTATACTCCTGAGCACTTTGTTCTATTTGTTTTGCGCTTCCTCCCTCTTACTGATTTCATTTCAAGACACTGAAAATTATTCGCGCCTCATTGTTTTCAGTATCTACATCGTTATATTCATCACCGGAATTGTGCGTTCGTTTATCTATCCTGCCCTCATTGCCCTGATGTCACAACTGGTGCCTAAAGAGCAATATGTATATTCCTCCTCATGGAACAGCCTGTTTTGGCATAGTGCCGCTGTTGGCGGACCGGCTATAGGAGGTTTGGTGTATGGTTTGACCAACATTCATTATGCATACTCTTTGGCAATTCTGCTTGCCGGGCTCAGTTTTTTTGTCTTTTATCAGGTAGAAAATATTCGCTTTACGGTGAGTCCCAAATCGGACAGTTTTGTTTCGGAAATACTCACTGGCTTAAAATTCGTTTTCAAAAATCAAATTGTACTTGGAGCATTATCATTAGATATGTTTGCAGTGCTTTTTGGGGGAGCCGTTGCGCTGTTGCCCGTCTTTGCCAGCGATGTGCTCCACACCGGACCTCAGGGACTTGGCTTATTGCGTGCCGCACCGGCTTTCGGAGCCGTTATGATGTCACTCTTTTTAGCCTATCATCCGCCACAACACAATACCGGCATCAAACTATTAATTGCCGTGGCAGGTTTTGGTATCAGCATTATACTCTTTGCCATCTCGCGCAACTTTTTGCTTTCGTTTTCCATGCTTCTTATGAGTGGTTTGTTCGACAACATCAGCGTGGTGATACGCAATACCATCGTCCAACTCTATACCCCCAACGAAATGAGGGGTAGGGTGGCTTCTATCAATAGTGTTTTCATTGGTTCATCTAACGAAATAGGCGCTTTCGAATCGGGAGCTACTGCCCGATTGTTTGGCTTGGTGCCTTCTGTTATTATTGGCGGTAGCATCACAGTGCTGATTGCCATTTCTACTTTCTATATGGCTCCGAACCTGAGAAAACTGCAATTTCATCCTACACCGGAGGAGTAGGCTGTTAGACTTTTAGACCTTTAGACCTTTAGCTATTTAGGGGTTTAGGGGAAGACCCAAATTCAAATGGGACAGCCCTTGAGGCTTCAAATTTGAGAGTTGAAGTTTTATTGGGAGGAAGTGTTTTATTGCAATACCTTAATAGGAATCATGACAAAGTAGATGCAATTGTTGATTAACAATTAGACCAAAGTAGGTATTTTCATGCAATTGTTGATTAACAATTAGGCCAAAGTAGATACAATGATGCAATTGTTGGATAACAATTAGGGC
>JBAWXL010000011.1:0-34293 GCA_037144095.1 Bacteroidota bacterium | reverse complement strand
ACCTCCTGTAAGCAAAAACAGAACTGTAATAAAGTACAGAGTTGATGATTTCCAGAATGGTATTTTCTTTTGCTTTAATACATATAAAAAGCAAACAAATAAAAAGAATAATGCTGCTATTAAGAAAAAGCCGAATACATCAAATCCATTGATTATTGGCATGGTGATGAAAAGTTTCATGGTGTTTTTGCTTTAGATTTCATATATTATCATCTTCTGCCAAATACGTAACTATATGTAATGCCTATATATCCTCCATTTTTTTGATATGCGAGACCATCCAATTCAAGGGCATTATCTAAAAAATGAATTTTGCAACCAATGCCAAAAACTAAATATGGATATGCTACTCCGAAATTTAATCGTGCAAAGTTTCCATTATCATGACCCAAACCAGATCCTAAACCTACCATAATAGGATAAACATTAGTATTCAAACCAAAGCTGCTTGCTCCTGATCTTAAATCGGCATATATATATCTGATCGAAGCGATTCGTATATTAAAAGAAGGGACTTTTAAAGTTAAATCAGGTTTGCCTGCAGTTAAAACGCCATTCTTCTCTCCTGTTGCTCCATCATAAAGATGTAGTCTTCCAAAAGTTGTCTGTACATTCATGCCAAATCTTTTTGTATCAAATCCTAACATGGGATTTATTGCTAAAAGCCATTCATTCTTATACCCATCTCTTTCCAAAGGATCGGAGCTTTTATCTATAGCAGCAGCAACATTGGCTTTAAAATAAAACCTACTATTATTTCCATAATTATAATACTTAGCAAAGCCGATTGCGGTACCGTATATTTCATGTTTGTATTTTTCATGATAAGTATATCTGGTGCTATAAATAGGTGATTTATAACTTTTACCCCCTGTATTAAGATTACAATCACCAAAGCCATCAAATGTATTACCTACAATAACAGAATAAGCATCTGCTTTTTCATGAAAATGATGAAAAAGGCTCGTTTGGTTTCCAATAGTAATTTCATTATACGTAAATACTGTATTGCTCGAATTATCATAAGATATTTGAGCCATGATCGGCAAAAACAAAACAACAAGTATAAATGCAATTCCATTTGCAATAAATTTATAATGTGGAAGGTGCAACCTGCAATATTCAACAATATACAGGCAAAGTGAAATAGAGGAAAACAAAATAAGGGCAGTTCGTTCCGCAGGTGAGAAAAGATTTCTTATAAGTATGAAAATGCCAATAAAAAAACTCAAAATCATTAAACTTTTAAATATCGACAAGGATGAATTTGCCATTATTTTTGAATATACTGAAAGTTTTCCTTGTCTTTTATTTTTTTCCCTGAAATAAATCACTGTTAATAAAGAGGTTCCTCCAGCAATTAACAACCACTGTATGCCTTTTAGTCCATAAACCATATTACCAAAAATGCCTTCAGTAAGGGGTTCTCTCCAGAAATCAACTACGAATCTTCCCAATAAGAAAAGCATAATTGCAGCCATAAACCGACTCCCGTTTGCCTTCAGTAAATGTTTACTTTTATAAATAACAAAAGCTGAAAGTAAACAAACCAAAAACAGATAAAATGGCACAGGATGTAATGAAGGTGTGCATGAATGAAATGTTTCTAAAGATCCATTTTGTGCACAGAATCTATGGGCAGTTGTAAATGGAGCATAACTTACGCCAAAGTCGCTATTAGTCATTATGCCATTACAACAGCCGGCAAATAAGCAGCCCATACGTTGTATTGCCATAGCTAATAACAGAGGTATAGCCAAACTATCAAGCATTTGGACTTTAATCCGTAACATCCGTTTGCCTAATAATATTCCTAAAGGGCCAAAAATTAATACTCCGATTACGGTGATTCCTCCGGTGTCAGGAAATATCCCCGTTTCGAAGAAGCTTATCCATTTATCGGGAGCAATAGTAAGTAATGTTCCACCTGTAAGCAAAAACAAGACTGTAATAAAATATAAAGTTGATGCTTTCCAAAGAGGAACCTGATTTTGTTTATTTAATACATAAACGAAACAAGCAAAAATAAAGAACAAAGCCGTAACTAAGAAAAAGCCGAATATATCAAATCCATTGATTATTGGCATAGTGATGAAAAGTTTCATAGTATTTCTTTTCTAATTTTCCTTACTCATTAGGCTTTTCAGGATACGCCCCCCAACGAATCGTCTTGTCAGGGTAAGACCGGTTTTTTGAGTGGTTTCCAATCTCCACTTTTAATAAAGAGTGAGAGCTTCACATTAAACTGAGCTCTCACTCTTTTGGAGTTTAACTTAAATAAATTGTAAACGGACCAGTCCAAAGCCCGTTAAGATTAGAATGTACGGTATTAATCCAACGGGTGTAACCTTGTAAAATACAGCCGGCATTGTCTCCACCAAAACCCTTCGTAAAGCTTGCCTTTGTATCTGAAATTTTAGTAGTTCCATCATCTGGACCATTGATAGGATTACGTTTGATTTTATGAGTAGTTTCATCAATCATAGGTAAATCAATACGGTAGGCTAATTCAACTCCATTTGCGAGTTCAGGAAGACTTGGGCGTGTACTGTCTTCGGCTGTGCGACATTCAAACTTTGCGGCTCCATCACCTAAGGGTATCACAGTGGCATAACATTTTTTAGAAATAGCTTTGGTTGGATGTGAGATTGTTTTTTCTAAACCGGTTTTACGGTTAAAAGTACTACGGTCGGTATCAGTCCAAATACTTCCGGGAATATCATTAAAAATTTTCGACAACAACTTTTTTATTTGCTTTTCTTTTGTTGCCAGATTCGTTATAACATCAGAAGTACATTTGGTTTTAGTGTCCGACCAAAGAGTGAAATAATACATATAGGTGCCTTCGGTTGAAGGATCACCATACAGAGCGGCTAAGGCCCCGAGATTACCAACCGACACAAGCAATCGGGTGGCATTTTGAATAATGTAGGCTATCACTACAAGAAAGTAGAAATATAAGCCCATTTTGTCTGTTGGATAAACTGATTTTCCCATAACTTGATTTTTTTAATTGCCCTGTTAATATACTGTTTGATTAATTATGAGCATTTAATTCCCTTGCAACAGGACGAATCAATTGATTAAATGCAATTTGTGTTTTATTTATAATACATGAATAATGGTATAGATTTAAGTTTAAATGAAAAACCTGATACGTCTTAATAATACTGCTATATGCTTGTCCTAAACTGAAATGTGATAGATTTAGAGCATTACAATTGAGATTGGAAACCTTACAATTCAGCGTGAGAGATTTTAAAGTGAGAAAGTAAGGTTCTAAAGTGAGCGTGAGAGACTCTAAAGTCAACTTTAGAACTTCTAAAGTGAGCGTGAGAAACTTTAAAGTCAGCTTTAGAGATTCTAAAGTCAGCTTTAAAGACTCTAAAGTCAGCGTGAGAAACTTACACGCTTGCTTTAAAAAAATAGAAATTAGATTAATTGAAGAAAAATAAAGTTTTAATATACTGGAATATTGAATACAAAAAATGGATATAAATATATCAGGCAAGCAATACAGGGATTTCCTTAACTGAGAAAAACGATATTCCCACTTGTCAAAAAATCTATTTTCAGTTGACAAAAGTAAAGAGTGATTAGCTGAAATCATAAACCATTAATATTATTTAGAAAAGCAAAAATAATATTATTAACATGCGCTTGTCAAATT
This sequence comes from Bacteroidota bacterium, assembly GCA_037144095.1. Classification (GTDB taxonomy): domain Bacteria; phylum Bacteroidota; class Bacteroidia; order Bacteroidales; family CAIXTV01; genus CAIXTV01. Next base: position 30,623 of record JBAWXL010000011.1, on the reverse strand, counting down.
TATTTTGTTAATTTCTTATATATGCTTATAAATCAATTAGAATAAATTGTTAACGTAATATTCTTAATATTTGTACAATATAGGGTTTGTGTTTAATCTTCTGATAGTAATATAAGAAGGAGAAGTAAATATGTTAACTTAGTTTGAAAAGGAAAAGAAATTAAGAAACATCCAAGAATTCACTAATTTTAATTTAAAAAGCTTTGATAATCTGAGCAATCAGTGGCGATGTTTTTTTGTTTATTTCAGACAAAAACCTTTTCGGAGTACTCTCATAAATGAATCTCAGAGACTTTGCTGTGGCTTGCAATTATAAGCCTACCCTATTAAATTCTTTTATAAATTATTATTCCTTCAATCGACCACGTCTATTTGTGGGAATTACAAAGTTTTTATGCTCATACAAATGTATTTGAAGGATAATATTTTGATATTTCGTTCAACATATTGATCTCGGGATTACATATTCGCTAAAACAAAACATAAGTATGCAATTCTTGTGTTGATTTTCTGCTTAATTTTGTGCTCTGAAATATGTTGTTTTCCGACTTATTAAGATTCCCATTGTTTTGACCCTCAATTATAGTTAATAATACGTTGATCCTCTGCCTAAAATGAAATTCCCCGAATCTGCACTTGCCCATAAATATCTTGATGGACTCATTGGAATTGAGATTGGTGGATCGGCTCAAAATACTTTTGGCTTGCGGACGATTAATGTGGACAGATTGTATGGGATGAATACTTATTATAAGCGGATTGAGGAAGATTTTTGTGGCGAGGCTTTGAAAGTGGATGTGGTCGCAGAGGGAAATAAGTTGCCCTTTCCTGATAATTCTTGCGATTTTGTCATTTCAAGTCATGTGATTGAGCACTTCTACGACCCTATTTCTGCGCTTTTGGAGTGGGCCAGGGTAGCTAGGAAATACATTTTTATCAATGTTCCTCACCGAATGCGGACTTTTGATAAAAACCGTGAGCTTACCCCTGTTATAGAACTTCATAACCGTCATCATTCACTGGTTAAAGAACCTGCTGATACTTCTCACGACAAGCATTGGACTGTTTTCGAGCCTGAAAACTTTAGGGAATTATGTGAATTATGCGGTCTAAAGGTTGTGGAATTAGAAGATCCAGATGATAAAGTAGGAAATGGCTTTTCTGTTGTAATTCAATTAGATTAAAGAAATAATACTACAGTTGAGAGTTGATTATCGCTTGCGTAATACCCCTGCAAACATCATCGAAACTTTGTGCTTTATTGCAATTTCTTCAGGGACATCTTCAGCATAAATACAAAATTCCTTTTCAATTAGAAAGCCAGAGGATTCGATTACTCCACGGATTTCTTCAGCATTATTAAATAGATAAATATGATCTATTGTGGGTCCGTTTGTCGGCACTGTGATGAACAATTTACCTTCATCATTTAATAAATTATGCAGTTTTTTCAGCAATTTAACGGGGTCTTCAACATGTTCCAACACCTCACCCATGGTAATAAAATCGTATTTTATAAGCGGATTATAATCGAAAATGTCTGAACGGGTATAACCAACTTCATTATTTGCAATCATCTTTTTCGCAATTTCAATTGAGCTTTGGCTGATGTCTACCAGAACATAATCGGCTTTGTTTCCAATGATATGTATTGCTTCTGAAATATATAAACCATGACCTCCACCAACTTCCAGATAGTTGTTGATGTTGTTTTTGTTTTCGTGAATGATTTTGTTGAAGAATAGGAGAATGTTGTAATGATGTGTCCACAGGAACTGCGACATCAGTATCCCATGCACATAATATTTCATGATATCAGGGTTATTATACACCCGTTCATTTACTTCCTCAAAGGTCTTGCTTGAATATTCTCCCGTTTTAATAAACTGAACAGTTTCGTAATTAATATCCGCAATCATTTGCAAATAGCAATCAATTGCATAATCCAACGTTCTACCTTCATTTTGGTGAATTGTCTGATATCTTTCAAAAAACAGATTTGCTCTTTTAAAGTACTCTTCGTCGAATTTGCTAATGTTGCTTTTTAATTTCTTAGCATGTAGCTTATTTCGTAAGCTTATTTGTTCAACTATATAATTTAAAAGATTCTCCATGGTTTGGCTGGTAATCGGTGTTCGGTAATCGGTAATCGGTAATCGGTAATCGGTTGGATTTATCGGTTAATGGCAAAAAAGGTCTGATTTGTTTATCATCGAATGAAGCATTTTGCCAATTGATAAGTATCGTAAAGTTATATCATCTGCAACTTCTCTCGAAATATAAGAGCAATCTAATGCAGTGTCAATCCAATGTAGAGTTTCCTGCTGTTCACCATCAGCATCGGTTAATTTACTGATAAAGTGTTTTTCATATTTTCTTTTTGCCCAAGCTTCAGCAATTTGTGCCCCTACTGAGCGTGATAATCTTCTAATTTGGTCAGTCAACGAATAGGTTTCTTCCTTAGGAAAAGTTTTGGTCATCTCAAATATCTCAATGGACATTTGACGCGAAAGCTTATACACCTCTAAATCTTTATAACTCTTAACATATTCCATTTGACCCTTTTTACCTTACACCTATTACCGATCACCGATCACCGATCACTTAACTTTCTCAAAAATACAGTCAACCATTTCGCCAACATTGTCCCAGGCTTGTATTTCTTTTGATGAAAAATGTATTTTAAAACTTCTTTCAATCGCCACTACTAAACGAATATGCGCCAACGAATCCCATTCTTCCACATCGTTTGCGGTGGTTTTATCTGTTAAAACAAGATCTTCTTTCTCAAGAATATCAATAAATATCTCATGTACCTCTTTAAAAACGTCATTTCTCTCCATCATTTTTTCTATTTATAAAGCATTTTTTATGTTCGTAATTAACTGTATTCAATATCCAAAAATCACCTGATTTACTAAACCCAAGATTCTGATAATGATATTGTGTCATTTCATTCTTTTTTGTTGGAATGAATTCCCCCTTTAAATAAATGAACCCTTTTTCTCTTGCAAAGTCTGCAATGGTGTTCAAAACAAAATGTTCCATTCCTCGCTTTAATACACGACAACTCATAAACCAGGATTCGATAAACAAAGTTTGAGCATCTTCCTTTTTTAAGATAGTGGTGCAAATTAATCCATTATCTCCAAATTTATCTTCCAATGTATATGCAAAAGTATAATATTCTTTCGAATTTCCAAGGGTTTCGATGTCAGCTTCGGTATAGCGGACCGTCCTTAGATTAAACTGATTTGAGCGATGAGATAGCTGTGCAACCCTGGGAGTGTTGAACTTATTGAATGGCTCAACCATCGAAAGCATGTGTAAACTTTGCAGGAAATCATCCTCATTTGCAAACTTTTGTTGCACCGTTTTTCGTTCCGCTTCCATCTGATAAAGCTTGGTTCTTTCGGAATCTTCATCAGAAAAAGAAGCTGTTTCAAAAAGATTAAGTGCATATAAATATTCCAGATAATCAGCAGGATCTTCGGGTAGTTCGGGAACACAAATTTCAGGAATGTTTTCTTTGACCATAGCTCTTTCGAATGGGTTATCATCTAAAAAAACCATGCTATCGAATCCGATTTGTAAGATGCTTTGTATCTGATGGATGTTGTCGGCTTTATTCTCCCAATTGGCTTTGAAAACTGCAATGTCTTCAAGATGCAACACCATATCAGGATGCTTTTCGAATGGCTCTTTGGCAACAGCTTCGTCGTTTTTGCTGCAAATAGCCAAGATTATACCCCTATTCTTCAGCTTCTTTATCCAATATTGAAATTCCGTAAATGCCTTTCCAATCCCCAGATTCCCAATCTGAATGTTCTCCATTCCGTCTTCACTTATGATGCCTCCCCAAAGCGTGTTATCACAATCGAGGATGAGGCATTTATTAAATTTTCCTTCAAATGCACTGATGATATCAAGGGTTTTGGAAGCAATTTCGGGCAAGACATCCACACTCAGCACCATTTCTGAATTAACATAAACAGAAGATTCAAAGAAAGTTGCTTTCCCAATTCGATTTTGAATAGATGAAATATCACACAAAAACAAGTTAGGCATTGAAGAGGCAAAGGTCATCAAATTAAAGTTGAGTTTGCGCAATTGAAACAAAAAGGAGGATGCAATTTTATGGGCATAATTCCCGAAAACGGCATCATCAATTTCGGTATAATTATAATAAATTATTTTTGCTGAACAGTTGTTTAGCAGGATGTCGAAAATGTTCTTTATAGATTCCAATTCATCATCTGCCAATTGATTATAATGCTCTTTTGGCAGTTTGTTATATTTACTCAACAGCTTGTGAGCAGATTGGAAAAGGATGACAATTTCGGGTTTACATTCATATAGTTCCGAAAAAGGATCTAAAATTTGACGTTCTATTTGATTATAATCGGCTTCCCAAATAGCTAAATCAAAGCCCTTTTCATAACCCAAACCCTGCAATGCCTGAACAAGAAACTGTGTAGAGGTATCGCCCAACACAGCCACTTTAAGGGTTTTAAGTCCCTCAAAATCTTCTTTTTTGTTCTTCTTTAACTGAAAAAAATCTTTCACTTATCCTATTGGTGGTTTGGGAACAAAATTAGCAATAAAAAGCTTGGCTCAAAATATTTTATATGAGTTCAATCATTTGTAGAGAATGGCAAAGTTTAAAAGATGAACCCCCATTTTGAGGATTCATCTTTAGCAATACATCATCTTTTACTCCTTAATAAACTTCGCCCGGCTAATATTTTTATCACTTATCACCTCTATCAAATATGATCCTCTCGCTAAATCAGCAATATTGATATTGGTTTCCAGAGTGGATATCGAAAGGCTTTGGTTTATTTGCCCTAAGAGATTATAGATTTTTATAATGGCATTTGAAGTATTTTGTAGTAGCTGAACATGCAATATATCGTTGGCAGGATTGGGATAAATAGAAAATGTCTTGTTTCCCTGATTATCGCTAATTCCTGTTGGGGCGATTACATTCACATAAATCATTGAATTGACATCTTTTGAAAAATACGAATAATCGCACCAGCTTTTTGAGCAACTCATTGCATCAGTAATGGTCAGACAAATTGTGTAGTAACCGGCAACACTATACGTATGCGTTGGATAGGGAATATTATCGAATGTGCCATCGCCCCAACTCCACAAATATTGTATTGGAGGAGTTCCGACAGCCTGATTTACAACATAATATTGATGTGCAACGTTAGGGTCGGGATAGAGGTTGAAATGTGCACTACAAGTAACCAATATGGTATCGCAGCTCATACAGGTATCATAATGAGTATAGCTTGTGAGACAAACCTGATAGGCTCCCGGTAATGTATAGGTATGATTGGCGTTTAAAACCGAACTGTTGGTTCCATCGCCGAAATCCCAATAAGAACCAATCGGATTTGCATAAGATGTATTATAAAAACTGACGATATTAGTAGTGGTATCTTGCCACCAATGAAAACGGACAACGCAACCTATTTTCACGCTATCGCAATGACTGCAGGTATCGCTAGTTGTATAGTTATCCAAGCAAGTATAGTAAGTGCCTGAAGCAGGATAGTTATGCACAGGGTTTTGCGAATTGGAAGAAGTTCCATCGCCAAAAGTCCAATGGCGACCAATGACAGTGCCCACAGGCTGCTCAGTAAATGCTGCACTGTTTTGGGCTCCATTGGTATAGCTAAATGAAGTGCTACAAGAATTTACCGCAATGGATTGATAAATAGATAAACCCGTGGTGTCGCAATTTTGAGTATAGCAATGCGATAAAGTATCAAAAACACTGAGCCGAACCTGATATACCCCATTGGCATAAGTATGCACAGGATTGAGCGCTGTACTGATGGTTCCATCACCTAAATTCCAAATATAATTGCTTGCATTGCCTGATACACAATTGGAGGTATTGGTAAAAGTAACCGTGTTTCCGTTCAAAACATAAGTATAACTTGCCTGACACCATTGACAAACACAGACCGTTTGACATATCGTACAACTATCGCCTGCTGCTGAATACGCACTCATGCAAACCATATTATTTCCGGGATGTATGAACTGATGAACCGGATTTTTAAGGGTGGAATAAGTGCCATCACCAAAATTCCAATGCCAAGCAACGGGATTGCCGGTAGTATAATTACTAAAAGCAATGTTTTGAGAGCTGGAATTGCTATAGCTAAAAGAAGCTGTACATGCGGTGACTATCACAGTAGCGCAATAGGTGCAGGTATCAGTAAGCCTGTAATTTGTAAGACAAACCTGATAACTCCCGGGAGCCGGGAAGGTATGAGAGGGGGAAGCAAGTGTGCCTGTGCTTCCATCGCCAAAATCCCAAAATTGTGAAATTGGGCTTCCCCACGAGGTATTGCTAAAATACACTAATAAACCATTGTTTGTATTGAAACTGAATGCCGGATGACAAGGGACATTGAGGATATGAACAGTATCTATAAAAGTGCTGTTGCAGCCGCTTGAAGAGTCAGTTACAGTAAGATGGACAATATAGTCACCTACATTATTGAAATGATGAACAGGATTTGCAAGGCCCGAATGGGTGCCATCTCCAAAATTCCAATTAAACAGTGAGTAGGTATATCCGGTGGATGTGTTGGTGAAATAGGCAGAATCATTCTGCACAACAAAAGTAAATCCTGCCTGACAAGAGGCATAAGAGGCTTGCGAAAAGAAAAAACCCATGATTAGGCTGAAAGAAATTAAGATGATTTCTGTTTTGAGGAATTTTGTTTTCATGATTTTATAATTATTGAATTTTTACTCTTTAATAAACTTTGCCCGACTAATATTCTTATCATTCCTCACCTCTATTATATAAGCCCCTCTGGCTAAATCGGAAATATTGATATTGGTTTCTTGTGTGCTTGTTGTAAGCCTGCGGTTAATTTGCCCTAAGAGATTGTAGATTTTTATTTCTGCTATTGACGTATTGCCTGATATATGAAGGTTTAAGACATCCAATGCAGGATTTGGTGAAATTTGCATATTCAAATCCATATTATTTTCGGCAACACCATTAATAATATCCTTTGCAATATTGGAAATAGGCGAAGAAAAACCTCCTGTTTTTGCTGAAGGATTGCATGGGGTAGGGTTTACAGCTTCTATTAAGTAATAAACCATTCCCAAAGGAGGGGCAATATCAGTGAAAGAATTCACGTTACTTGAAACTGAAGCGAGCAAGGCTAAATTAGAGGCATTTGTTCCCCTATAAATATTATATGTATAGAAACTAAAACCTTCATAGCTATTCCATAATAAGTTACAATTACCGGTTACGCCCGGATTTATTGTAAGGTGAATTGTTTGGTGATAACTGAATTGTGCCAATGTATCTCCACAATAATCCAATGTAGCAATTTTATATCTATAGGGTTGTTGCAATGTATTTGAACTATAATCGAGGAAAGTGCTAAAGTCGCTATAGGCTTGTGTCCCTATAAGGTCATATACTCCGGATACGGAAGATTCTCTATAAATATAATATTGATCGATGCTAGTGGTAATTGGTTTCTCCCATACCACCAGATTATGATTGCTTATTGAATCAGCAGTTACCATACAAATAAAAGGATGTACAATATATGGTAAAGTACCAACAGTGCCACAAGTTGAAGCAGTATCTCCGTTAGAATCCGTGACAGTTATACAATAATTCCCAGCAGGAACACCGGTTAAATTTTGACTTGTTTGAGGTGGATTGGAATTCCATAGATAAGTGTATGGAAAATTACCACCTGAAGCAGCTGTGTTGATGACGCCATTATTTGTATTACACAGGGTATTCACAATATTCACAATATTTATATTAAGAGAGAAAGGACCATTCATGGAAAATCTCCAGGATTCATTGTTGGCGGTCCATTGTCCTGTGTTTCTACCGGGAGGGGTAATGCCGATAGTCCCCAACGAGTCCTGAATACCAATGACTGCATTGCCCGAATTCCATGCAGTGCACAAGGGTTTATTTTCGATATTGACATCAATATCATTTGTTGACTCATACAATACAATCTGCTGTGTAGCATATAAATTGGTGCAACTAAACATAGGAATGCTATCCCAACTTATTACAAATTTCCGATAGGGTGCAACATCATAAATTTCATATTTTATAGTTCCAGCATTTGAATTATAAATATCATGATAAGGACCAAAAATGACGGGACCTGTTCCTGTGAATTGGGCATTCGGGCAAGAATATAAATATGACCATTGACAAAAGGCATTTGCTAATGTCGTTTTGAAAGATACACTCCCATTTGATCCAACGATGAGTTTATTATAATTTGCTCCATATATGTAGAAGTTAAAAGGAAGATTAATAATTCCGCTCCATGTATCATCCATATTCGCGTTAACGGCTGTGCCGGCATTATAAGGATATGGATTATAAGGAATGGAAGATACTGTGTACTGCGCATTGACAGTAATGGATGCAATTAAGATAATTGCAATTAAGTAATATTTTTTCATAACAAATTTATTTTTAAGATGTTTTTGAATATTTATCTAAAGACGCTAAAAAGAACGAAAAGGTTGTATGGATTGTAAAATAAATATTGATTTGAAGCTTAAAAAAGACGATTGTCAAAATCAATTGAAATGTTTTGCCACAGATTGTGCTGACATTCAATGTTTTTCAGATAAATATATTTTCCAGACGGTGTTCTTTTTATTTTATCTTTTTTTTGGCAATTGCCTCATTTTAAGAATATTTATGCTGCAATTTTTTTCCACCACAAATTTACACATTTATTTTCATTTGATAATAAAAATCAAAATATTTTTTTATCAAATCGAGACGAAAAAAATATTCCTGCAAATGCCTACTATTCTTTTCCTGCTAAATTCTTTTAATTTTGTGAATCAGTTGCGATTTTTTGATTTAAAATGGTTTTTTTGCAAAAAGATGCTTTCGGTCAGCTTTGATACAAAAGCGGTCGTATTTGGTTTAAAAGCGGTCGTATTTGGTTTAAAAGCTTTTATATTTAGTTCAAAATCGGTCATCATTGGTTCAAAAGCTTTTATATTTGGTACACTATCAGTCGTATTGGGTACACTATCAGTCATCATTGGTTTAAAAGCGGTCATATTTGCTACACTATCGGTCGTATTTGGTTCAAATGCGTTCAGCTTTGGTTCACTTTATAACCGATTGTATTTATTTTGTTTTTTAAATAAAATAAATGTCGGATATAATCCTGATTTAAAGGCAATTATATCCGACATTTTTGTTTAATTCAGTTTATGAAATTTCAATAGATTATGAATTATAATCTTATTTCATAATCACTACACTGATAATTTCATCCCATTCGGTTGGACCATCGGTAAGAATGGTGCGATGACGAAAATATACCAGTGATTTAGGGGCAAAGTCGCTGGCAATGGTTTTCCCTTGAAGGGTGGTGTCGATGATTTTAACATACCATTTTGAGTTGTCGGTAGGGTCGAGCGAGCATTGCCATTCGTGGGCACTACGTGAATTAAGAATTTTTGCCCTGAGTTGAACTTTACCTCCTGCAAGTGATTTAACTGAAAAATTCTGAACATCAATGCTTCCCTGCGATTTTACCGACATGCCTGCACTGGTGGCAATTTCAACGGCATTCGGAATGTTGTTGTCGCAAATGGTTTGCACATAAGAGCGCAACAGCTTGGTGGCTATGTTGAGTTTTTCCCATGCGGTGTTAAATACGGATTCGGCATTGGCAACTTTCGCCTGCACGTCTTCGTTTGCCTTTCTATATGCCGTAATCAGCAGCAGATAGCTTGCCAAAGTGGGCGCCGGGGTGGGAAACCACGTGCTTAAAACCATCATGTCGTGAATTTTGGTGCAATACTGCAAACGTCCGCCATAATTAGTTGGCATATTGAGCGTTACTAATGTGTAGCGGGTGGTTACTAAGAGAATAATGAGCTGGGATTTTTTTGCCACTTTCCCTGTCTTTTGGTTTTTACCATTTGCTGAAACACCATTACGTAATTTTGAGGTGTTTTTAGTTGTTTTGGATTTTTTTTTGGTTGTTTTCATAGCTTTAAAATTTAAATTATTAAACTGCAACAAAGGTACAACCACTTTAGCCGTAGGAACATACGAAAAAGGCGGCAATTTGTTTAAATTTGGCTGTTAGATTGAAAACTCTTTATTGTCCAATATTTTTTTTTGGTAATCTTTGGGCGTTATCCCTTTTATTTGATGAAATTGATTGCTGAAATTTCGTTCATCTTTATAGCTCAGCTTATCAGCAACCTGGCCAACCAAATTATTAATGTCTAACAATAATTCACAAGCCCTTTCAATTCGTTTATTAATAATATATCTTTTCAAACTGATTAGGCAATTTTTTGAAAACTGTTCAGAAATATATTTATAGGTGAGATTTAATTCATTGCCAATGAACTCCCCATCACTAAGAGTTGCAGGTTTTGTGTTTTCATAAACCATCTTATAGACAATTACTTTAGTCCTCTCGGACAACAATTTGCTCGCTTCGGATACACATGGAAACCCTAATTCGTTTAAGATACGTATTAGTAGTTCTATTTCCTCTGCGCTGCGATTTTCACCTGTGATCATGACACCAATTTTAACATCAACCGGCTTTATTCCGTGAAGTTTAAGGGTTTTCAGCAAGATCTTCTGACATTGCCTACACAGTTTCGTTTCAAAAAAATGATCCATTGGAGTAAGGTTTAAAAAGGGAGTGTAAAGGTACACATAATTTGAATGAAATCAATAGAATTTCGGAGAAAAAAAAGAAAAAATACAAAAGAATAATATACATATTCACCCTTTGCGGCTCTTTGCAGTTAAAAGATTTAAACGCAGAGAATCGTAGAGAACACGCGGAGAGCCGCAGAGCTTTTTAACTGTTTGCTGAACCTAATAGGTTTTAGTAATCAATAAGTTTTTTTGATACCTTAATTCACGACACTGTGCATCATATATTTTAACATTTTTGGGCAGGAATAGAGATTCAGTTCATCTATAAATATTATATTTGCAGCCTGAACAAATTCCTTTTTGAGGTTGTTGAGAAAGGGGCTAAAAAACAACAAATGAAGTTAAAAGCACTTAAATGAAAATGAACACTACAAGGAGAAATTAAATGATAGAAAGAATTTTGCTGATTGATGTTGAGATTTCCGAGGATAAAAACAATCCAACACTTCAATTATATACCCATCATCCTATCGGCCTGTTATACATTGCATCATTCGCCAAACAACAATTTCCCCACTTAGAATTTAAAGTTTTTCACACTTCTACAAGCAATCAGGCAGTGCAAGATGTGGAAGCATTGCATTCGTCATTCAACCCTGATTTAGTTGGACTTAGAGCGCTTTCAATTGCTGCGAATTCGTTTAAACTGGTAAGCGATAAAATAAGGGAGATAATGCCCAATATTCCCATAATTGCTGGCGGGCCTTATCCTTCAATTTCGTACGAAGATATTTTAGTGACAGGCTTAGCCGATTTGGCTGTTATCGGAGAAGGCGAAACCACCTTTGCTGAGGTGGTGGGTCATTTCTTAAAATCAAATAACATTCCTTTGGATATAAAAGGTACGGCTGTTTTGAAGGATGGAAAACTGAAATTAAATGAACCACAACCTGTAATTCAGGATATTAACATATTGCCTTTCCCTGATTATAACTATGTTCAACTGAATGATTATTGTCATTTAAAGAATCATGCCATGCAGGATGCTTCGAAGTCGGCTTACTTGTTAAGTTCGCGCGGATGTCCTTATGGTTGTTTCTATTGCCATCAACTCTTCGGGAAAAGGATACGTCGTCGCACGGGCGAAAATGTGATTGCCGAAATGAGAGATCATATCGATAAAAGAGGGATCGTAGACTTTGTTTTTCTCGACGATATTTTCAATGTTCCCATGCCCGAAGCCAAAAAAGTGTTGAAAGCCATCATAAATGAATTACCGCCGGTTCGGCTTAATTTCCCAAATGGATTGCGTGCCGATTTTATTGACGAAGAAATGCTTGATTTGTTTGAACAAGCGGGCACAGCCGAAATGGCTTTAGCTGTTGAAACAGTGGTTCCTCGCTTGCAAAAGCTGGTGGGTAAAAATCTTGATGTGGCCAAAGCGCAAATTGCAATTTCAGCAGCAACCAAACGCTTCATCACCCGAATCTTTTTCATTATCGGATTTCCAACAGAAACTTATGAAGAAGCCATGAAAACTCTCGAATTTGCTGCTTCATTCGAACATGCGGCCCAACCCTCTTTGAGCGTGTTGCGCTTATATAATAACTCAAGGCTCATGGACATACTGCAACCAAATGAGGAGCAGATGGCGATGATTGCCGAACAAGAAAAGAATTTCCTTCACCTAAAGATGTTCAATGATATGGAATTTTATGGCGACTTCTTTTCTGCCGATAAAGTGCCATTGAAAAGCCCTGATTTGAAAGAACTTCAATATTACTGGATGCGCAATGTGATCATGAATCCTGTTCGCATAAAAAATAGCTATCAGGTGATTAGCAAGTTTTACGATAAAGATCAAACATTAGAATTTTATAGGAGCATTTTTGATAGAGTCAAATTTTCGGAGAGCGACCTACAGAAGTTACTTAAATTCTCATGATAAAACCTCAAACCAACTAAATGATTAAAAGAATACTCCTCATCGATGCTGATTTGTTTGGAGATGTAAATAGTCCAACTTCTGTCTATTTTAGTCATCATCCAATTGGTCTGTTGTATTTAGTTTCAGCACTTAGAGTTTCTCATCCCGAAATTGAGTTTAATGTTTTTCATACGGCCACAAGCCACGAACCCTTAAAAAAAGTCGAATCTTTATTGCAGACTTTTAATCCCGATTTAGTCGGAATTCGTTCATTGTCGATAGCAAAGGAGTCTTTCCGTCTTGTTGCCGAAAAAGTACGCGAACTAAGACCCGACATCCGTATTTTGGGTGGAGGTCCTTATCCTTCAACTTCTTATAATGAAATTTTATTGAAAGGAATGGTCGATATTGCAGTGATGGGCGAGGGAGAAGAAACTTTTGTTGAATTGATTGAGCATCTGATGAAATTCAATACAATTCCTGCGAACATAAAAGGGACTGCCGTTTTTGAGGAGGGTGAAGTGAAAGTTAACAGTTTACGTCCTTATATTAAAGATATTGATGCGATTCCTTTTCCCGATTATAATTTCATTAATCTGCAGGATTATAGCGGTATAAAAAATCAGGCATTGCAAGAAGTATCGAAGTGTGCCTTCATACTGAGCACCCGTGGATGTCCTTACGATTGTTTCTATTGTCATCAGATATTTGGCAGGAGAATTCGCCGTCGGTCGGCAGAAAATGTGGTGGCCGAAATGAGAGAACATGTTGACAAACGGGGTATTCTGGACTTTGTTTTTCTTGATGATACTTTCAATGTCCCTATGCCTGAAGCGAAAGAACTCCTGGCACTAATTATAAAAAAGCTGCCCGAAGTACGGGTTAATTTCCCAAATGGTTTTCGTGCCGATCAAATGGATACAGAGATGATTAACCTCCTCGAAGAAGCCCGAACTGTTGAAATGGCACTGGCAGTGGAAACTGCCAGCCCGCGTTTGCAGAAATTAATCGGGAAACATTTAGATATTCCCAAAGCAGAAAAGGCTATCCACGAAGCTTCAAAAAGATTTGTAACCCGCACCTTGTTCATTATTGGTTTCCCCACTGAAACTTATGAAGAAGCGATGGAAACCATCAATTTTGCAGCGTCTTTCGAATATGTTGCCCAACCCATGCTTAGCGTGTTGCGCATTTATAATAACTCTAAAATCTTCAACATTCTTCAACCAACCGAAGAGCAGTGTCTTGCAATTTCAGAGCAGGAAAAGAAGGTGATACATCTGGAGATGTTTGATAAAATTGAGTTTTATGGTGATTTATTTCCACGAGAAAAAGTGCCCTTGAATAGTGATGATTTAAAAGAACTTCTTTCTTATTGGATGCGTCATGTTAATATAAATCGAAATCGAATTCAAAAAAGTTATCAGGTGTTGCAGAAACATTTTGATAAGGAAAAGATTTTGGAATACTATAGGAATGTGTTTGATAAGCCCAAATTTGGCGAAAACGACCTGAAAAAGCTACTTGAATTTTAATGTACTTTTGTGGATTGAAGAAGTCAAACATAGAACAAAAGCAAATTCGGTTATTAAAAGATACATTTGTTTAAGGATGTTGTAAAATGAATATATAAATGATAAGCAGTTTATAATGATATATAGCTCAGTAGTCTTTATATTCTATTTCCTCCCTGTTTTTTTGGCAGGATATTTTGTATTACCTAAGTTGTGGGCTAAAAACATATTCCTGTTTCTTTTAAGTCTGATTTTTTATTTTTGGGGTGCTGGGAATCTTGTTTTTCTGTTGCTTTTTGTTGGGTTTGTTTCATGGTTTTTCTCCTATCTAATTGCAAATACGAAGTATAAAAGAGCTTCCCTTATCATGGCAATCACTACCTTTTTAGGTATACTGATTTACTATAAATATTATGGATTCATCATTGATAATCTCATTTATGCAGGCGTAAAAGGGGTGCATCAAATAAAAATGGCTTCCTCCATCGGTCTTTCCTTTTTTACATTTCAGGCAATTTCATACAATATTGATGTATATCGCAAAAATAAATACTTCGAAAAGAACCCTGCGAATGTGATGCTTTATTTAACGATGTTCCCTCAGCTGATTTTAGGTCCCTTGGTACGTTATCATCTTATTGAACAACAGTTGAAGAGCCGAAAAATTGAGTTTGTCAAATTCACAGAAGGGATAAAGAGGTTTATTATTGGTCTGGCGAAAAAAGTGTTGGTGGCAAATCAAATTGGCTATTTGATTGATAGGATAATGGATACTGATTTGAAAATGATAAGCCCTGCTGTTGCGTGGGTAGGAATGCTTACATTCGCTATTCAGCTTTTATTCGACTTCAGCGGTTATACCGACATGGCTATTGGTGTGGGTAAAATGCTTGGCTTCGACCTTCCTGAAAATTTCAACTACCCTTATATTAGCAGGTCAATCACTGAGTTCTGGCGTCGATGGCACCTTACTTTATCGAGTTGGATAAAAGATTATATCTTCAATCCATTGGCAATGAGCATGCGCTATTGGGGAAGAGCTGGGATTTTTATCGCCTTAATAATTACTTTTTTAATTTGTGGAATCTGGCATGGCCCAAAATGGAACTACGCATTGTGGGGTGTTGCACATGGCTTGTTTTTAGGTCTTGAAGAGCTTTTCATGTTAAAATATATAAAGCGATTAAAGTTCTTTGGTCTGTTTTATACATGGTTTATACTAATCATTTGTGGAGTATTATTCAGAACAATTGACCTCAATCAGTCAGCAGAATATTATTCAGTAATGTTTAATTTCACAAAAACTGGCGGCTTGGGATTGAATTGCTTTTTTATGAATGAGCACACATTAATACTCATCTTAGGAATGGTATTTTGTATTCCTATTTCAATCCCTAAAAAGTTTAAAACCGGAAGAAGGGGAGATATTATTCAAATAGTCGGTGTTGTATTACTTGTTATTTTATTTTTACTTTCGATTATGAGGCTTGTTGCCGATACAAATAACCCATTTCTTTATTTCAAGTTTTAATAATTCAATAATCCAATTCACAATTAAGAAATAGTATGCTTATGAAAAGATTAAAGCTTGTTTACTTACTTTTTCTGCTATTTCCCCTGGTTTATGGATTGCTCTGGAGTTATAATACGGATATTTCAACAGATAATAAATTACCTGATTATTTTTACTTTTCTGCAAAAACATCTAAAGCTGCTACACTAAACCTGATTTCCGAGCGAGATACTCTAATTAAATGGGAGCTCAATTCAAAAGGATATAAACTTTTACAGTTTGTTGGACATGTTAATGATGCTAATGGATTTAAAATTACTGTCAACAATCTTCAAAATAATGACACTATTGCCTTTTTAGGGTTTAATTTGTTTCGAAACCAACAACTTTATTCTATCCTAAGTGGCTCAAGTAACAACATTGCAATTGAAAATGCGATACTTATTGAGAAAGATGGCATGCTTAAGCTATTAGTTCAAAAAAGCGATAAAGCTGTCATCATTAATCTGAAACCATTCTCATCCTGGCAAACAAATGATATGCATCATAGTCATAGTAATGTGTTGATTTTGATCTTTGCTTTTGCTTTTCTGTTGATTATTATTTTTGCCCCTCCAATCAGAAATTTTATTGTTTCCATATCGATTTCGCTCTTTGTGATGCTCATTTGTTATATGGCTGATACAGGAACAATTGATAGGGTAAGTATGTCAAATAATTCACCACTGAAAGGTTCAGAGATTTATTACAGCAACAGCCCTTTCTTTAGCCCTTATAAAAGGTATTCTTCTGTTAGTGAGGCAACGGAATTTAAAGTTCCCTTAAACCTTGAAATTAATAATTTCATTAGATGTGATGTTGATGGGAGTATGAAGGAGTTAAATGACTTTACAATTAAGATGAAGTCGGGCATTTTTCATTCGTCATTCAATTTGGCTTCACTTCCGCAAGGAAACCTGGTTCTCAACGATGTGGTTTTAATCGGGAAAAGCTATTATATCACAGGCGACGACCCCTTCTTTGGACTTACTTCCACCTATTTTGAATATCGTATTAATTGGTTGTTGTTTTTAAAGCATAACCAATTCCTATTTATTGCCCTTCTAGTCTTATTAATTTCTCTTTTCATTCATCCTGTTTCCAAAAGGCTAAAGAATATAATAGGCAAACTTCAATTTAAGGCAGCCTATTTTGCATTTCTCTTAATCCCGATAACCTATTATTTCATTTCTCATAATTGGGCAGGAGAGGTGGTTTCAAATTGTTCCGATCAGGTTTATTTATCCGCACACACCTCAAAGCCATCTGTAATTAGTCTGTTCAATGGAAGTGATTCTCTTTGTTCATGGACTTTAGATTCTCCTAGTTTTAAGTATCTTCCTTACACCGGGCCACTAGACCTAAATAGTTCCTTCTATCTTAAAATAGACAAGCTTTCTGAAAATGATACTATTTCATTGCTTTCTGTTAATCTTTTCCATAATGATAAAGTTTATTCCTTGTTGGATAGAAATGAAGCAGTTTGTGGTATAACAAATGCCATTCCAGTAAACAACACAGATGAAATTAAAGCAACTGTCCTGAAATCTAAAGAAGCAGTTATTGTCAATTTGCTGCCATTTAGTGTAATGAAAAACAATCAACCAAATCAACTAATAGATATCATTATCCTATTAATGTTTCTTGTTGCTTTTGTTGTTGTCATTATTGTTTCTCCAAAGTCAGGATATTTTATCGTTATAAGCATTGTCACTTCAATACTGATGTTATTTTATTTCTGGGTAAGTAACGACATGCAATATCAGGTCACCTTAAGTACTTCTACTCCTATCAAAAGAGTTGATTTCTTTTATAACGACAATCCTGTCTTCTCGCCCAAAAAAGTTAATATTGATCTAAAAGGTACTAGTTTTTTCAAGTCACAGGTAGATCTTTCGAAGTTTAATTTCCTCAGATGCGACGTTGAAGAAAGCACAAAAGAACTTAAAGATCTCCATATTTGTACAAAAACTGGACTTATTAGGAATAATTGGGATTATTCAAAAATATCTTCTGATAAGTTGATGATGAACGATATGTTAAGGGTTGGAGATACGTATTATGTTTGTGGTGGTGATCCCTTTTTCATCCTGTCAACGTCAAATCAGGTTGATGGCATACGTTTGATAACCCTTCTAAGGCAAAATATTTTCTTCTTAATTACATTCTTCCTGTTTCTTTTTCTGATTCTCTCCAACAGACTTGCACATAAACACAATCCAATTGCATTCTTGCTTTTTGTAGTCTTCCTTGTGTTTATTTCCTTTGGATTAATGCTTCGTTTGTTTAATTCTGACCGGATTGAAATGACCTCAGAGAAACGTTTCGCTAGTCCCATGCCCACTTTTAATATAGACTCGGCAAGTATTTTTGTACAAAACCTCGATAATTATCTTAAAGACCAGATTGCTGGCAGAAATAACATTATCACGACGAATAATTTGCTGGAATATTCTGTTTTCAGGCAATTAATCAATAATCCTACTGTTCATTTTGGGTTGGATGGGCGACTATTTTTAATAACAGGCATTGTAAAGGAGGATTATGAGAACCGCTATCCGCTTACTAATGATGAATTAAGGAAGATGAAGGATGTTTTGCTTGCACGTAAGAATTGGCTTAAGAAGAAAGGCATACATTTTTATTTAATCTTCCCTCCAATGGCGTATTCTGTTTATGATGAATACGTAGGTCCTCGCTTGTGGCATTATAATAAGAAGTCGAAAATACAGCAATTGCTAGAATACCTGAAGACGTCTTCAGATCTGGACGTAATTGATATATACTCCCCTATTATGGAGGCAAAGAAAAAAATAAGTACCAATCTATATTTTAAAGAGAATTGTCATTGGAACTATTTTGGCAGTTATGTAGCTTACAGAGCTATGGTTAATTATATAAAAAGAGATTTTTCTAACATTGGAGACCCATTAACCTTAAAAGATATTACCTGGGTTAAGGATAAGAATTATTTTGCTGATCTTTTACGACCCCTTGCCATTGAAAAGTTCTATCCAACAGATGAATTAGCCCCTAAGTTTAAAAATGTAGTCATAACGGACACAGTTTATCCCGTCTATCCTGACTTCCATCCGCCATTTGCCCCTGCCTGCATCCATACTAACAGGAAGGATTGCCCTTCGATGCTGATGTATGGCGATTCGTATGCCGGTTGCCTGTTGTCTTTTCTCACATATAACTTCAACCGCACCACCTTTCTGTGGACTCCGACTCTGCAACCTGCCATTATAGAGAAGGAGAAGCCTGATATTGTCATACAGGAGATGGTAGCAGCATGGGTGTATAACCTTTTAAATGAAAACCCTCCACTGCCAGAGGTTAAAGATACCATTAGAAAACAACCAGAATAATTATTCCTGAACAGATTTTCTGTTTCGCAAAAGTTTGGAGATATATCGGAGGGGTTTTGTTATTTGCCACGAACGGGAGGTAAGTAGTTTATCCATATTTACTTGTTCCTGCAAAATTCTGGAGTCTTTTTCAGAGAGTTGTTGAAGGAGTTGGGCTATTTGGGAGCTTAGCCCATCGGTGGTTCTTTGGGATTCAGATAGAATATGGAGTTTCTCTTGTTCACACTGTGAGATGAGTGCCTCTTTGGCGGCTAATTGTTGGTGAACTGCGTCTATTTGCATATAAGCCTTGTCTGCCATAACGAAAGACAGCTTCATTATTTCTAATTCGGCTTCCCATTTTTGGATATGGTTTCGAAGCTCATTCTCGCTGAGGTGTTGATCATTAGAAAGGTTCAATACAGTGGTGAAAACCTCTCGTAATAAATCTGAAGTTCTGTCGTGGTGCATCAAATCCTCGTGATTGAATACGGTATGTCGTAGGTTTTGGTCGAGGAAACCGGATTGGTATTGGGCAAGTTCTGTAAGGTTAATGGTAAGGTGAAACTTTCGGGCAACACGGAGCAACTCGGCTTCGGGATTGAGCATTAGTTTATCGTAATCAAGCACAATGTAGCTAAGACCCAAGATTCCGCTTAGGCTTTTTATCACATGTATGAGCCATAAGAGGTGGCTTTTCTCCATATCAATCCCATTTCGGTGGGCTAAGGACAGTGCCACACTGATGGGGTGCCTGATTGCCAGAATATAATTGACATCGAATTGGCAATAGCTAAAAACTTCCTGCCAAAAGGGGAGGAGCTTGGAAACACGTGGATCTTTAAATCCAAAAATAGGGATATTGCAGGTTTTATGTTGCATAAGTTCGGTGGCACGCGCAAAGTATCCATTGCTTTTAAGCCATTCGAGCTCAACGGAGGTGATGAGTGAGAGGTGATGCCAGTCGTTGTGAATGGCATTCAGCATTTCGACATTGAGAGCGTTGATGTCGATGTCTTCCCAGAAGCCTTTGTCGTTATTACCTTCATCAACAGGCATTAGTCTATCGCCAAGTTGAACGCCCATCACCTGCAATCCACGCG
Organism: Bacteroidota bacterium; assembly: GCA_037144095.1. Lineage (GTDB taxonomy): Bacteria > Bacteroidota > Bacteroidia > Bacteroidales > CAIXTV01 > CAIXTV01. Next base: position 10,484 of record JBAWXL010000011.1, on the reverse strand, counting down.
AAATGGCACTTGTTCCGCTGCGATGCATCCCCAACACGACCAAAAGCCGCTTATGTTCCGATGTGTATGAATTATCCATTATTACAACACGATAACAATATTCTTTTAAACTTTAATTTTCATTAATAATGGTAAGCAACTATATGAGATCTGTTAACTTTTTCAATGAGTAAAATTATAAAAATTCCGAATCCAAAAGCATAAACTCAGATATTTTTACGTATTTTGCTTTTTATCAACTAAATAAAGACCTAAATAAACTAACAATTTTAAGTTTGCCCGGGAATATACTTGATGTTTTTTTATTCAAAAAATATCCTGTCTCTTTCAAAGTGGTATAACATATTTATTTGAAACTTACTTTATAAACTTTCGCAAGGGAAAAATCGCAACCTTGCCAATGCAAATGTGCTCGTTGCAAATAAAAAACCTTAATTTTGTAAACGAAATCATTTAAAGTCAAATTTAGCATGGATAAAAAAAGAAAAGGGAAACTCATCAAATTATTTGAATACGTAAAAAAGGGCAGCAAAGGGTTTAATGTTGATTCAGTTAAACCTCATTTGGATATCTTTATTGATTATGGTTCTAAGAGCAAAGTCATTACAGAATTTGGAGTTGAAACCGGCTGTTCAACTGTTGCTTTTCTTATATCAGGTTGCAAAAAAATGTATAGTTATGACGTAATTATAACGCCCAATGCTCGCATGGTAAAGCAGGCTGCAGATGAAGATGAGGTTTTCTTCAGACTGTATGAAAAGGATAATCTAAAAGTGAAAATTAAAAAAACCGACCTTTTGTTCATCGACACCGATCATTGGTACGGACAAATTAAAGCTGAACTTGAGCACCATCATCCAAGAGTAAAAAAATGGATTATGATGCACGACACTGAAACTTTTGGATTGATAAATCCATTTGACGGTCGCCCAGGCATGAAAGCAGCCATATATGAATTTATTGAAGATCATCCCGAATGGCAAATTAAAGAACATTTCGAAATTGGACATGGTTTAACCATACTCGAAAGAGAAAATGAAATTAAATGGAAATGGTTTTGGCAGAAAGCCTAAGCGTTATTGAGTGTTTCATTCAATATGCTACAAGTTGTAAACTTTATTTCATTTTTTCTCTAAACTTTTCAAAAGCATTAAGCATCAGGCTATCTATCTCGGCATGAAACTCATCGAACATTCTGATAATTTTCCGACCTTCATCGGTCAGGGTAGTGCTTCCACCTTCGACACCACCACGGGAGGTTTCGAGCACAGGGAAGCCTAATAATTTTTCTATTTTCCGTAAATTATTCCATGTTTTGCGATAGGTAAACCCCGATTGTTCGATGGCTTCTTTCAAAGAGCCAGTTTGGTCAATCAATTTAAGTAATTTCCATTTGCCATCGCCTAATATTCCTTTATGGTCATTTGTTTCGAACCAAATTTTGTAGTTCAATTGCAGGTTTTCAAAAATATTTGTATTGGTGTTTTGCTTCATAATCAACTTTATATGTAGGATGAAATGTCTTTGATATTCTTCAACAAAGCTACGTAAAAATCAACAATTAAATAAATATTTCAATTTTGAGAAAAAAAATTACTTTTGTAATGAAAAATTATACCTCTCGCCCACCACATGAAAATCATCATCAGCATTGACGATACCGATAATAAGTACAGCAAAGGTACGGGTCACAGGGCACGAAAACTCGGCGTTCTTTTAGAGAAAAAAGGCTTCATTTCACTCATAAGCATCAGTCGCCATCAGCTATTTTTCGACAGGCGAATTCCTTATACTTCACACAATAGCTCGGCAAGCTTATTTTGCATCGCCCAAGTCGAGCAATCGAAAATCATAGCCACATGCAGAAGGTTTTTGAAGTGGGAAAGTGCGTTTTTTAGCGATGCAGGGCTTTGTGTTGCCAAACTTGAAGATGTCAACGACAGCATCATTGAATGGGGACATCGGGCGAAAAGAGAAATTTTATATATGCCGGAAGCAAAAGAATTGGCTATGGCATCCAACATCTACCTGGAAGGTTTGACCGGCAAAAAAATAGGCATCATTGGTGCTTTGGCAGCAATTGGCCTAAGAGCCGAAGGAAATGACGGCAGATTGCTTTGGATGCCTCAGCTAAGAACACTGAGCGGCATTTTCAAAGCATCTGAATTAAAGAACATTATTAAAGTAGAACAAATAATTACAAAAAATGGAGCGCCAATTCCTGAAGAAAGTTTAATTTTGAAGGGTGAATGGTGCAGACCGGTTCATCTTGATGGTAAAATTAGCTTAATTGTAGAAAAAAAATTAAACACAAACGACTATGAATTCCACAGTACTTCAAAAGAGTATATCAAAAGTATTTCCCAATAAAGCAGTTGCAATGGCAATTGAAATCCTGTTCCTATTATTGATAGGAGCATTGGCTGTTACCCTGCACGCAAAACTACGCATCCCGATGCACATTCCTGGTCGGCAGGGCGTATTGTTTATCGCCTTACTGATATCGGCAAGAGGGATGTCGCGTTTCCCTTATGCAACCATCATAAGCGGTATGGGCGCCAGCGCATTGTTGCTCACAGGAGCCTTAGGTTTTCACGACCCATTTTTACCCATGATTTATTTGATGCTAGGTGCTGTGATGGACGTGATGTTTACCCTGATGAGTAAGCTATCGTCCAACATCTTCATCATTAGTTTTGCAGGCGCAGTTTCGTGGATGTTTATTCCCTTTGCACGACTGATTTTTAGTGGTTTTACGACCTTCGAATCTCAATCATTTGCTCAGGGAATCTATTTGCCTTTTCTAACCCACTTCTTGTTTGGTTATTTAGGCGCTTTAGCCGGACTTGGACTGGTTAAACTTCTTGATAAACAAAAGTAAATCATATATTTAACAAAATGAACTTTCGAAATCTGAAAGTGCGAATAGCATTTTTATTCATTTCCATATTTGTTATAGGTGGAATGCTCTTTTCATGCCAGAAAGACAGTGAACATTCGCCTCCAACTATCACATTAACAAATGATAATGGATTTGCTTCAGCAGACACTACTTTATCGGTTGGGGCAAAGGTGAAAATTGGCATATATGCCCATGGTTTGGGGGCAAATATCACCTACTTTAATGTGAGTATCGACAATGGAACAAATGTACAAACCCTCTTAGACAGCGGTTTGAATGCTTCTGAATTGAACTGGTCGTATGAAGTTATAAAATCTTATTTGCCTGTTGAAAAATGGATTTTCACAGTAATGGACAAAGACCGAAATAAATCGAGTGTTTCCATCAGCCTGACTAAAAGCGCTATTTCGCAGTATGGCAACATCATTTCGTTCAACAATATCACCTTGGGGGCACAAAACAACAGCTCATTTGGCAACTTCTTTTCATTCAATACGGGGCAGGCTTATTCATTGAATGATGCATTTATATATCAGGATTCAATTGATATGATATATTATTTCGGTTCTTATCTCTCAACGTTATCTTCGCCTATGGAAGCAGAAGCCCCTAATTATTATACCGGTGTGAATGGAGTCGCAAATTGGACAGTTCAAAACGAAACACGATACGACACAACGGATGCCCCTTTGAGCAGCTTTCATACGGCCATGAACGACAGTTTAATATTGGCAGTTTACAATCCAATTGATGCCAAACGTAAAGCTAAATATCTGACAAACGGCATGTTGATTTCTTTTATTGACCATAATGGAAAACTGGGTCTTATTGAAATAACTTCTGTTACTGAAGGCGATACAGGTCGTGTGGTGATGAATATAAAACGTCAGGAATAATGCTAAGGTTTCGTATATTTTATTATAAATTCCTTATTCTGATTGCTTTATTCATCATTAGTCTGAATGCTTTTTCGCAACATATTATTAAAGGAAACGTAGGCGATGGCGAAACGCATCAAAAGCTGAGCGGTTGCAAAATTCATGATATTAAATCTCAAAAAAAATATGCAAGCGATGACTTGGGGAATTTCAGTTTTGAAATTGCTGACAATGGGGCATCCAAAATAGTATTTTCTTATGTAGGTTTTGAAGATACAAGTCTGATGGTAAATGCATCCACCTCATTTTTGCATATCGAACTTCATCGGAAAACTGTAGAGATTGAGCCATTCTTTGTCACTGCTACACGCACCTCAAAAGAGGTGAGAGATATCCCCATTCGCACCCATCTTTTAGATGAAAATGCCATTGAAGCCGCCCCCGCCATGTATGCTGACGAACTATTATATTCATTGCCTGGGGTGATAGTCGATAGGAGTCAGGGCATTTTCAGTCGAAACGCAAGCATCACTATGAGAGGACTTAACAGCGCCCAGCGTGTTCTGATTCTGCAAGATGGCATCCCCCTAAACAAAGCTGATGGCGGAAGCATCAACTGGAATCGGCTGATGAATGATAATATCGAAAGCATAGAAGTGGCAAAAGGACCCACTTCTATCATTTATGGAGGCTCAGCCATGGCTGGGGTGGTGAATATCATTACGGCAAAACCCAAAAAACCTTTCGAGTTGATGACCAAGCTCTATGGCGGGAGCTATGGCACAAGGGGTATCGACTTTATTGCAGGCGGAAATTTGATGAAAGAACAAAAGGGTTTTTGGTGGCAACTCTACAGCCATTATAGAGCAGGCGATGGCTACATCATTGTGCCTGATAGCCTTCGCGATTCGACCTACATCCCCACCAAGCTTTGGGAATATAGCATTGGAGCCAAAGGGGGCTATGCTTTTAGCAGCAAAACCTCCATCACAGCCGAGTATTCATATTATGATGATAAGCGTGGCGAGGGAACACACATCTATGAAAAAGACGGAACCTATAGCAAATATGCTACGCATTTTGCAAGGATGAACGTGACATCGGCAATTAAAGCCATTAAAATTGAATGTAATGCCTATCTTCAAAGGGAACTCGCTTTTCGGCAAACGGAAAGTATGAAAGTTAATAACGGAAACACCTACACGCTTTATTCTACGGAAACCAATCGCAATGATATGGGGATTTGGCTAAGCGGCACCTCTAAACTCTTCAGAAACGGCACTTTGGTGGGTGGAATCGACTTTAAAAGTGGCAGTGTGGAGGGTAGCGACATCTATAAAACCGCTACGGATATTGTGAACAATCGTGGCGACCTCGACATGACCGGAGTGTTTTGCGATTATGAATATTCTTTGTGGGAGAAGAAATTTATCATTGATGCCGGCTTGCGTTTCGATTATGCTTACTTTCATAAGGGCTATTTTCATGTGGATGAGGCAAGTGCTGCTACTGCATTTATGAACTTGTTTCCCAATTATTTATACCCTGCAACCTGGAATGCTTTCAGTCCGAAAGTGGCGTTTAAATATAATTTCAATCCTCGTCTGAATGTTTATATTGCCTGGAACAAGGGTTTTCGTCCGCCTATTTTAGATGATATTTGCCGGAACGGAAACGTATCGAAAGGCTTTAAATTGGCTAACCCTTTCCTAAATCCTGAAAAAATAGACAATTACGAAGTGGGTGGCGATTTCAGTTTCTATAAAATTAAATTAGAAGCATCCTTTTATTATTCGCTGGGTAAGGATTTTATGTACTTTGCTGCCACAGGCGACTCGGTGAATACGGGTGGTAATAAGTTGAAGCCCATACTGAAACGTGAAAATATAGGTAATGTGAGCATTGATGGTGCTGAGATTTCATTGAGCTATCCTATTTGCAAATGGGTGAGGTTTATGGCCAATTATGCCTACACTCAGTCGGTGATTACGCAGTATAAAGTCAACACTGCCACTGATATAGACCTGAAAGGCAAGCAACTGACTGACATTCCGACTCATCAGGTTTATGCCGCCGTGCAACTGAGCAGTAAAATAGTGCATTTCACTTTGAATGCTTCTTATAAGAGCTTCACCTGGGCTGATGATGCAAACACCTTGAAAAACGAGGGCTATTGGCAGGTCAACACTAGTCTTTATAGGGAGGTGTTTCAACACTTTATGATTCGTTTTAATATGATTGATGTGATGGACACACCTTATACGAACAATAAAGGGCAGATTTCGCCGGGGAGATATATGACGTTGAGCGTGAGTTATAAGATATAGAGGTTAGGCATTAGGCGTTAAGCTTTAGGTGTTTAGTATTGGAAGAGTAGGGTTTCGGGATGGGAAATCAATTTCAGAATGTTATTGTTAAATTGTAGTCATACGATAATGGATGCATTATGTCTGATATGAAATAGATTTTATTAAATCCTAATCTTATAATAAAATATCCTAATCTCTGAGATAGGTACACTCATTGGAGAAATAGCATAATTCATATATGAAATAGCAATTTTATTATATGAATTTGCTAATGCATTATATGAATTCACTATTTTTATTAATGAAACTGCTAATGACAATAAAGAAATCGCTAATTACAATGCATTTTTTCTCAATTACAATATAGAAATGATGGCTGACAATGGAATAATTACAATTTACAATGCGAAAAAAGTCCCAAGCTCTAAATTCAAAATTTCAAATTCAAAGGGGGAGAATAGACTTTTAGACCTTTAGCTATTTAGACTTTTAGATGTTTAGCATTTTAGACTTTTAGACTATTATACTTTTAGGAAAAAATGTTGCTAATTTTAAAAGAAGATTAGTTGTAACACTAAGTCGCACAAAGGGTTGCACAAAGTTTCACAAAGGATGTTATTGTGTTATGTTTTAATTGAGAGATATTATATTAACAGCTAGGAGTTTATTGAATGATTTTTTTATCCTAAAGATGTTATTCTTTAATAAATTTCTTTATTATTGTGCTTTCAGAATTGGTGATTTTGAGGGTATAAACACCTGCTGCCAGTTTTTCAATATTCAAATCTAATTGATTATTTATCATTTCTTTTGTATATAATAATTGCCCTTGTGTATTGTAAATTGATAGCATATTTTCTTTTGAAGGAAATGTGGTTTGAATGCTAATTTTGTTTTTGGCAGGATTTGGATAGATGCTAATGTTTTCATTTTCAGCATGTATATCGTTTACATTTGTAGGAGAAACATAATAACGAACCAAGGCAATATCATCCGTTCCTAAATCGTTTAAGATGTTTCCGGCAACCACAATTTTTGCATCAGTCTGAAGTAGCATGGCATAAGCCCAATCGTTGCTATTGCCCACCGGCGTGGTCACTTTTCCATTTATGCCAAAAGTATTATCGAGCGTTCCGTTGCTTTCGTATCTCGTTAGGGCTATGTCGATGTTTGAACCTGAAATTGAGCTAAATCCGGCAAGAACAATTTTCCCGTTTCCTTGAATTATCACCGCACGAGCTTCATCATTTAATCCATTAAAATCAGTGGTCACAACTCCGTTGGTTCCAAATGTATTGTCTAATCCTCCGTTGGAATTCAATCGAACTACTGAAAAGTCGCCTGTTGCCAGGGTAGCGGTTCCGGCAACTACAATTTTACTATCAGTTTGAAGTGCTAAGGCATAAGCATAATTATCAGTGCTTCCTATATCTTTAATTATCACACCATTAGTTCCAAATGTATTATCGAGAACACCCAGATTAGAATATCGAAGAACCGCCATATCATAGTTCAAACCATTCCAACTATAACCTCCTATTACTATTTTTCCATCTGCTTGAATTGCAATGCAATTGGCTACATCATCGCCGCTGCCAATGGCTTTACTAAGCTTACCACCAATGCCAAAAGTATTGTCGAGCGTGCCATTTGTATTGTATCTCGCCAAAGCAATGTCCAAATTGCTTCCATTGCCCATTTGACCCGCCAAAACGATCTTTCCATCAGTTTGAACAGCCATTGCAAAAGCCCTGTCTTCAACACTTCCAAAGTCGGTGCTGGTGGCGCCGGCTGTTCCAAAAGTATTGTCCAACGTTCCATCGGTGTTAAATCTTAAAAGTACAAAATCATTATCAGAACCATTTTCAGTAAAACCTGCCACAAGTATTTTTCCATCTGTCTGAATGGCAGTGGCATAAGCATCAGAATAATTCGTCGCCGGTCCAAAAGCAATTCCTGCGGTTCCAAATGTGCTATCAATATTTCCATTGGTTTTATAGCGCGTTACTGATATAATATTATAAATTCCATTCGTATATGACCATCCGGCAGCAACTATTTTGCCATCTGCCTGCAGCGCCACACTATAAGCTACGGCATCCTGATTTCCAATGGAAGTCGTCACTTTGCCGGCAGTTCCAAAACTGTTGTCTAGCGTGCCATCTGTTTGTGCATGAAGTGTTTGTGAATTAATTGTTATTTGCAAAATCGCAAATGTTAAGCTCATAATGAATAATAATTTCTTCATAATTTTTCTCAGATAAGGGTATCTGTCTCTTTTTTAATGATTAATTTTGATTTTTCTACTCATAAAGCTTTCGATTCGTCCTCTTTTGAATATGACAAATGGCTTGGCTTTATTTCGGCAAATATAAGTATGTTCTGCATAAAACAAAGTAAATTGCAAATAAAGGGAAATAGCTGTTTAGACTAATAGACTTTTAGACTTTTAGCTATTTAGACTTTTAGATGTTTAGCATTTTAGGCTTTTTGACAATTAGACTTTTAGGAAAAAATGTTGATAATTTTAAAAGAAGATTAGTTGTAACACTAAGTTGCACAAAGGGTTGCACTAAGTTTCACAAAGGACTTCATTGCCGTTGTGTTGTAACCAACGGTAAAAGGGTTTTCATGGCCGTCGTGCTTTAGCCAACGGTAAAAGGGTTTTCATTGCCGTTGTGCTTTAGCCAACGGTAAAAGGGTTTTCATTGCCGCTGTGCTTTAGCCAACGATAAAAGGGTTTTCATTGCCGTTGTGCTGCAGCCAACGGTAAAAGGGTTTTCATTGTTGTTGTGCTTTAATCAATAGAGCAAATATATTAGTAGTGTGGGCTTTAGCTCAATTTGTTTTGATTATAATAATCTATATTCTGAATTTGAAATTATTTAAAAGGTCTTTTTAGTTAAAAAAATAGCCACTGATAATCTGTGAATCAGTGGCTATTTTATCCTATATTTCTTACAATATATTCAATAAGCTAATCTTTAGATTATAGCATCTGTTTTGCGCTTTCAACCGTTATTTCGAGCACCCGACTTAGCCACGAAAATTTGCTTTTCATCATATCAAATTCGTCTCCCGATTCGAGGTAATTAACTGTGCCATTTATTATAAAGCCGGTGCCTTGATAGTCGTTAAATCCCATCACTTCTTTGCTGCCTAAACTTATTTTCACTTTATTATTTACAACAACATTCAACTGAGTTTTTCTAAATCCATAAGCCGGAATTAAAATACGCTCATCGTCGGTCACTACTAAATAGGAATTCCAGGTGTTAACTAAGTGTGGTTCAACGCCCCACGACATAATAGATACTATGCCTTCGTGCTGCAGCACTTCTAAAAACTTTTCGTTCAATTTGTTCATGTTTTTGATTTTATTTATTATTTTAGTCTTATTTTGCTTGCCAATAGCATCTTTTGGGCGATTCGATACTGCCTTCTGCTTTTAAATCTGCCATTGCTTTGTCGACAATTTTACGATCGAGATTGGTTAATTCTACTATCTTTCCGGCATTTAGGGGAACGCCTTCTTTCTTCATGGCTTCTAATACCACTATTTTTGCTTCCATTTTTTGTGTTTTAAATTAGAATGCAAAGGTAAGAAAAATGTGCTAATATGCTGATGCACCTCCCCCGGTCCCCGAGTGGTCTCCCCCGGTCCCCGAGCGGAGTCGAGGGGCCGGATTCTTTGCAAAGTCAAGCCAAGGGGGGACTCGCCTCGACTCCGCTCGGCGACCGGGAACTGCGACTAAGAGCTTCTCTTAGCGACCGTGAGCTCCGAGGAAGGCGCCTCGGCTCCGCTCGGCGACCGGCTGCGATCTCCGAGCGAACTCCCCCCGGTCCCCGAGCGGAGTCGAGGGGCCGAACCAGAGCGCCTCCACCGGTCCCCGAGCGGAGTCGAGGGGCCGAATCAGGGCGTCTCCCCGGTCTCCATGCGGAGTCGAGGATCATTTTTATAATGTGTTTCGTTTAGGCATTCTGATAAATCATGTAGTTTTGAATTCTCTTTATTAATTAAAGCTTCTTTTTTCAATTTACTCCAGTTTTGAACCTGCTTTTCTCTTAAAAATGCTTCATCAATTCTAGCAAATTGTTCATAATAAACCAATTTCACAGGCAAATGTTTTCTCGTAAAGTTCGAACCTTCACCATTTTGGTGTTCTTCTAAACGCTTATTCAAATCTTTTGTACTACCCGTGTAGTATTTCCCATTCGAACAAAGTAGTATGTACATATATGCATTCATATTCAAGTATTTACAATTCTTTTCGCCTCGCCTCGACTTCGCTCGGCGACCGGGGACTGCGACTAAGAGCTTCTCTTAGCGACCGTGAGCTCCGAGGAGGGCGCCTCGACTCCGCTCGGCGACCGGCTGCGATCCCCGAGCGAACT
>JBAWXL010000010.1:0-34705 GCA_037144095.1 Bacteroidota bacterium | reverse complement strand
ACAGTGAAAGCATAATCTTCAGTTTCGCCATAAGAGAGTTGATTGCAGGGGGCGGTTGGTGCCCCTAAGCTATACCATTCTCCTCTAACCCTCATTTTATGAGTTCCTGTGGCTGCAGTAAGCGGAATTGTAAAATGGTCAACCACCGTCATTGTTCTGTTGACATTGTTATTTGAAACTACTAACTCCTGAGCATCAAAAACTCCATTATCATTATAATCAATCCAAACCGAATAGGCCATCGGATTCGTAATTGAAGTGAATGATATGGTGCAAGTGGTAAGTTGTGCATAGCTTGCATTTATAGAAGCACTGAAATCAGTGTAAGAAGAAGCTGAACAAGCAGAAGTATTAGAGAAATGAGCTATTCCTCCGCTTGTGCTCACATTGCTTATTGACATAATGCTGCATGGATGTGCTGAAACCGGAGGAATACAAACACTTGAAGTGTTTTCTATTATTGTAATACAACTTTCCAACTTAGTTTCTTTTGCAGAAACCTCCACATCGCTTTGTTTAGGCAAATTGAAATCAGACAAATGATAAGCTTTTGTACTTCCCCAGCTAAAAAGGATAACAAGAAGTACAAATAACTTAATGGGGAAAAAAGTAAATGTTTTTATCATGTTTATGTTGTTAAATGATGATGAAATCTGATTTTTAAATAATAATCAAGAAGATTAAATATGACTGCTAAATTAGCATAATTTTCCATAAGAAGAAAATATGTTCATCTTTTCTGTTTTCATTTCAGTCTGCTATTGGAAATAAATCAAATGCTTGAACTTGATTTTACTATTTGCTAATAGCAGATTTAGGTTTTTCTATTGTTTTTTCTTCCTCTCAAACCAATTCTTATTTTCTTTGCTGTACCAAAACAAATAGCGCAATTGCTCTTGCTTTTCTTTAAGCGTTTTGGCTACAAAAAGAGGCTGCAAAGTGTAAGGATCTAAACCTGTATAAAACATTGCTGTAGCAAGAGTTCCTGGAGTAGGAGTGAAATCCTGCACTTGTTCGGGACGATAATTATATTTCTTACATTGAAGCGCCAGCTTCATCATATGTTCGGGTTTTGTTCCGGGATGTGACGAAATGAAATAAGGAATTAGTTGTTGTTTCTTGTTTGCCTTTGCTGAATAAAATTCAAATTTGCGACGAAATTCATCGAAATGCGAAAAAGCTGCCTTCCGCATATAACGCAATGGCTCTTCTTCAGAATGCTCGGGAGCAATTTTCAATCTTCCTGACACATGAAACATCACCAGACGCTCGATATATAATGAATAATGATTCTTTTTATCTGTTTCGGGCGAACAAGCCGTAAGCATATCATAGCGTATGCCACTTCCAATGAAAAGATGATTCACTTTCGGATGCTCGCTGAACTTTTTATAGAGTTTAATTAAGGGTAAATGATCGGAATGCAGGTTTTTGCAATGCGAAGGAAAAATGCAGGAAGCACGTTTGCATTTATGGCATTGTGCTAAATTAATGCCTTGCATTTGGTACATATTGGCAGACGGACCTCCCAAATCGCTTATACTTCCTTTGAAATCAGGCATAGAAGTAAGCACTTCCAATTCTTTTAACAAGGAGTCTTCCGAACGACTGGCTATAAATTTCCCCTGATGGGCTGCAATAGCACAAAAGCTACATCCTCCAAAACATCCTCTATGTGTATTCACCGAAAACTTAATCATTTCCCATGCGGTCAGTTTTCCTTTTTTAAGGTATTTGGGATGGGGCAATCGGGTAAAAGGCAAATCGAATGATTGATCTATCTGTTGAGTATCCATAGGTGGATAAGCAGGATTAACCATAAGGTATTTTGCTCCTACTTGTTGCACAATGGTATTAGCTAAATACGAATTTGATTCTTCATCAATTATTTTGGATGCCGAAGCAAAGGTTTTTTTATTGTTCAAGCAAGCTTCATGAGAAGGCAACACAACAGTGCTGTCTTTTTTTAATGAAATATATTGATTTTCATCCAACAAAAAGGCTGTTTGTGGAACATCCCTCAATGTTTCTATGGATTTTCCCTCAGCTAAACGTCTTGTAATCTCACGTATTGGCAATTCGCCCATGCCATAAACCAATATATCTGCTTTGCATTGCGAAAGAATAGGTGGCATTAGGGCATCAGACCAATAATCATAGTGAGTAAACCTCCTCATTGAGGCTTCAATTCCACCTAATATCACGGGGACATCAGGATATAATTCCTTTAAAATATTCGTATACACAACCGTTGCATAGTCAGGGCGAAAACCACTCACATTGTTGGGTGTATACGCATCATCAGAGCGCAAACGTTTGTTTGCTGTGTAATGATTTACCATTGAATCCATGCAACCGGCAGTTACACCAAAAAACAAACGGGGTTTTCCGAGTTTTTTGAAGTCGCGCAAATCATCCCGCCAATTGGGTTGAGGAAGAATTGCAACCCGAAAGCCCATACTTTCAATCAGACGACCAATCACGGCATGCCCAAAAGAAGGATGATCAACATAAGCGTCTCCGCTTACAATAATCACATCTAATTGCTCCCAGCCTCTTGTTTGCAACTCCTTTTTTGTGATGGGCAAATATTCGGCAGGATTATGTTTCAGCAGGTTTTCCATTTCAAATTGTTGGGTTAGCTCTGTTTATTTAGTATTTTTAGGAAACTTCTATTTGTTTTAATTTAAAAATATCAATTGATGACAAAAGAGAGGCAATGAAGCTTTAATCCGTTGTTCTACAGCTTTATTCTAAAATCAAAAATCATTAATCCTAATTATTAAATCATCTATTATTCAATGTTTTTATCAATAATACAACAGCTTTTATTGAAGAAGGTTGTTTGGTAAACAAAAAATCAGCAATTTTGCCATTACAAAAGTAAATTAAAAACATGGATTTGTTCAGATATTTGAGAAGTCTTCTTTTGATGGCATTTATTGGGCTATTGACTGCCTGTGCCATAATATCTCCCCCAACGGGTGGCGAAAAAGACCTTATTCCACCAAAGATTGTCAGAACGCAACCCGAAAACTATTCAGTTCATTTTAAAGGAAATAAAATACGTTTGTATTTTAATGAGTTTGTAAACTTCAGCATGCAAGGTTCTCAGTTGGTTATTTCTCCTCCTTTGCGCAAAACGCCCGAAGTTACCCTCAGAGGGAAATCATTGATTTTAAGTTTTGATGATACGCTGAAAGAAAACACCACCTATACTTTTAATTTTGGCAATACGATTGCCGATTTGAACGAAGGTAATCAACTTAAAGACTTTCGTTTTGTGTTTTCCACCGGAAGTATTATCGATTCGCTAAGTTTAAAAGGTAATGTTTATGATGCTTTCACCGGTTTGCCAATGAAAGACATTACGGTAATGTTATACGATACACTGAACGATTCGGCAGTGTATCATCAGCGTCCTTTGTTTGCTTCGATTAGCAACGAAACAGGATTTTTCCGATTGGAAAATCTTCCTGGCAAGCAATTTAAAATTGTTGCACTGAAAGATGGAAACACCAATTATCTTTATGATTTGGCAACCGAACAAATTGCTTTTCTTGATAGCAATATCACACCTTCTTATTCACTTCCTGATTCGATAACGAAAATAAATCCATCTAAAAAAGATTCTTTAAGTAAAACGAATACGCTTAGGATAGATTCATTGGTTAAAATAAATTCTGCAAAAAACATTACAATGAATTTGTTTACAGAAAAGGATTCAATTCAGCGTGTTATGAAAGTGATTCAGCCCAATAGGGGAACGGCAATTGTTTACTTCACCTATCCTGTAACAGATTTGCAGGTGAAACCTCTTTTTAGTCAAACATCCTGGAACCCTATTTTTGAATATAATCAGAGCCGTGATACCATTCAAATGTGGTACAAATCTGTTGATGATACTTTGTCGGTAACCATAAGTGATAAAGACAAAGTGTTGGATACAGTTTTAATTGATCAGAAAAAAAATGTTCGCAGTGCGAAAAATGCATTCGATAAAGCAAAGACAGGCAATATAACAAACGTTCAAGCCGATTGGCTTAATTTTTATGATACACTGAGTGTTACATTTTCTTTTCCTATCGAAAAGACCGATTTTAGCCGACTTGAGCTCTATCAGGATAGCACGGCCATTCAGGCAAAACCTATACTTTCAAATAAAAATAAAAGGAGTATCCAAATTTTATATCCATGGAAAGAAGCCACTAATTATTCAATACTTATTAGAGACTCATTGATACAGGATATTTTGGGTCGAAGCAACGATTCGCTAAAAGTTCGTTTTCGCCTAAAACCCATTGAAATGTATGGAACTATTTTGCTAAACTTCAAGCCTGATAAGATAGAAGGCCCCTATATCATACAACTCATTCAGAAATCGGGGAAAATTGTTGCACAACGTTTTGTGGACAAAGCACAACAACTAAAATTTGAATTTTTAGACCCGGGTGATTATACATTTAAGTTGATTATTGATAAAAACAATAACCGGCATTGGGATACGGGCAGGTTTATCAAAAAACTTCAAGCCGAAAAGGTTTACATTTTGCCGACCCCTATTACAGTCAGGACAAATTGGGATAGCGAGATCGATTGGAATTTATAAAATCGAAGCGGTTAAATTGGCAAACACAAAATCATAACAATTGATTTTCAGTGTTTTTAAATGAAATATCTCTGACTTAGGCTAAGCAAAAAATAGGATTTTTCATATCAAAGATGTTTTTTGAAAAACCAAAGATGTTTTGTCATAAACCAGAGATGTTTTGTCACAAACCAGAGATGTTTTATGAAATATCAGAGATGTTTTGTCATAAACCAGAGATGTTTTTTGAAATATCAGAGATGTTTTATCATAAACCAGAGATGTTTTTTGAAAAACCAAAGATGTTTTGTTATAAACCAGAGGTGTTTTTTCAAAAACCAGAGGTGTTTTTTCAAAAACCAAGGATGTTTTTTCAAATATCAGAGATGTTTTTTGAATTTTTTCGTCTGGGAAATGAAATGGCAAAAACAAGGAATAATATATTGTTAAAAGCAATAAGATGCTTTCCAACAATGATAATTCAAAAAATCAAGTAGTTGCTGAACTTAAAATAAAAATCAAGCACTAACAAAAGGGTATACGCTACCCTTTTAACTTAAAATTAAAATTCAACCACAGGAGTTTCTTCTCTCCTTCAGCCTAATAGTCTTCAGTCTGACAAGCTATTTCTTTGGATCCATTACATCGTTGCAAAACTTCGATAGTAATTCGAGCGCTTTCTTATAACCATATTCGTAAGCCTTTTCCCAATCTTCGCAAGCTCCTTTTTGGTCTTTTAGGTCGCCTTTTACCATTCCTCTTAAATGGTAAACTTCGGCATAATTTGGCATAAGCTCAATTGCTTTGTTATAGTCAGCCAAAGCGCCATTTAAATCGTTCAGATTGTGCTTGGCTTGTCCTCTGAAGGCATAAGCATCAGGATCGCCTGAGTCGAGTGAGATAGCACTGTTTAAGAGTGTTATGGCTCCCTTATAATCTTTTGCGTCGATTTTCAAAGATGCTTTACGCATTAACACACTTGCACTGTCTTGCCCATGGCTCCAGGCAGCAAACAACAGAAATAAACATATAATTGCGGTTCTTTTCATAGTGAAATTATTTATTTGTCAAAAATACTCATTTTATTAACACTCCGCTTCAAACCATAAAATAATTGTAAACAAAAATATTTTGATTACGTGCATTTATAGCAGGATTGAAAAAATGCGATGTAAAAACCATTCTCAAATTAAACCAATTTTTGCTTCAATTAAATAAGCTAAAATGACTTATGTAAATGTAATCTTCTCTCAAAATGAATAACTAAAAAAGCCACAGATTCACAGATTTAGTAATATCAGATACTTTTAAAATCTGTTCATCTGTGGCAAATTAATTCAAGTTAATTTAAAATATAAATCTTTTAGAATGAATTCATTTTTATCAATTCCATTTATATCTTTTGATTGATTTACAATCAATTTGAAGGCTTACTGCTCCCACTGCTGCATTTATCTTCTTTCATGAAGGGATATTTAAAATCGGTAGGCGGAAGCAGGGTTTCTTTAATGGTACGAGGATTGGTCCAACGGAGTAAGTTTAAATAACTCCCTGCTTTATCGTTTGTTCCCGACATACGCGAACCACCAAAAGGCTGCTGACCCACTACTGCTCCGGTAGGTTTATCATTGATATAAAAATTCCCAGCCGAAAACCTCAGCAATTTCGCTGCCTTTGTAATTGCCGAACGATCGGTGGCAAAAATAGAGCCGGTCAATGCATAAGGAGAAGTTTGATCGCATATCACTAAGGTCTTCTCGAATTCTTCATCTTCATAGACATAAATGCTCAGCACAGGTCCAAATATTTCTTCTTCCATAGTGGTGAAATGAGGGTCTTTTGCCAGAATAACCGTGGGTTCGAGGAAATAACCCTTCGATTTATCTCCCTTTCCGCCAAACAACACTTCAGCATGTTCCGAATCATTTGCCTTCGAAATATAACGCATACAATTGTCAAACGACGATTCGTCAATCACCGCATTCATAAAGTTGAAAAAGTCTTTCACGTCTCCAACGCTTATTTGCGAAATCATATCCTTCATTTTGTTTTTAACAGAATCCCAAAGCGATTTTGGAATATAAGCCCTCGATGCTGCCGAACATTTCTGTCCTTGAAACTCAAAAGAGCCTCTAACCAAAGCCGTTGCCACCTCATCAGCATTTGCTGAAGGATGAACAAAAACAAAATCCTTGCCTCCTGTTTCGCCCACAATTTTAGGATAGGATTTATATTTGG
This sequence comes from Bacteroidota bacterium, assembly GCA_037144095.1. GTDB lineage: Bacteria > Bacteroidota > Bacteroidia > Bacteroidales > CAIXTV01 > CAIXTV01. The sequence continues at coordinate 27,879 of JBAWXL010000010.1, read as the reverse complement.
GCAAATTGTTTGCAATGGTTTTCCACATCTGATTAAAAGTAGCAGTAGAACCCGTGAAATGCAAACCTGCAAAATCGTGATGCGAAAACACCACATTGCCCACTTCAGAGCCTTTTCCGGGAATGAAATTCACCACACCATCGGGTAAACCAGCTTCTTTAAATATCTTCATCAGAATGTAGTTCGACAAAATGGAAGTTCCCGAAGGTTTCCACACCACCACATTCCCCATCAACACAGGCGCAAGGGTGAGGTTAGAAGCAATGGCAGTGAAATTGAAAGGGGTTACAGCAAAAACAAAACCCTCTAACGACCTGTATTCAATCCGATTGATAATTCCGGGTTCTGAGTTGGGTTGTTCGTGATAAATATCCGAAATATATTGTGCATTGAACCTGAGAAAGTCGATGGTTTCGCAGGCAGCATCAATTTCTGCCTGATAAACATTCTTTCCTTGTCCAAGCATGGTAGCTGCATTCAATAGATGTCGATATTTTTTGGAAATTAGTTCGGCAATCTTCAGGGTAATAGAAAGACGTTCCACCCAAGAAGTAGATTCCCATAAGCAATGTGCCACATTGGCTGCTTCAATTGCCAAATTGACTTCCTTTTCGGAAGCCAGATGATAGTTAGCCAACAAATGCTGATGATTATGTGGCATCACCACCTTAGCCGTGTTGCCTGTTCTGATTTCTTTTCCTCCAATAATCAGAGGGATATCCATAACCGAGGAACTTAATTTTTCCAATTCAGCATTTAAGAGTTTTCTATCGTTACTTCCGGGCACATAGCCATGTACATTTTCGTTTGTTGGAGTATTAAAATTAAAAAGTGCGTTATTCATAAGTTTTATTTTAAGATGAATTTATTATGGAAGCATTTGAGTGATTAATTTAGCTTCCAATCGAATAAACAAGTTTTTCTTCTAAATGTTTGAAAATATAAAACTTGAGTGAATATGGAAAAAGAAATCCATTTCGACGAACAACATATTGCTATTATGAGTTTTTTTATATTTTTGTCTTCAAAAAACTACGACTATGTTTAATGTAAATGAATACTTTGAAGGGAACGTAAAATCAATTGGTTTTGTTGCAAGTTCCTCACCTGCAACCATTGGTGTTATGGCAAAAGGAGAATATGTTTTTAAAACATCAACTGTTGAATACATGACTGTATTAACAGGGAAAATGACAGTTTTGCTACCCGGAAGTACAGAATGGCGAGATTTTAAACCATTCGACACTTTTATTGTTGAGAAAAATTTGAGTTTCAAATTAAGAATCAGCGAAGATACTTCTTACTTATGCTTATATAAACCAAGCTAAAGTTTAAGTTGATTACTTTAGAAGATTCCTAAGAATTTCTTTCGGTTCTTCTTTTTGTAAACATAATTTTTGTTTTTTCGATGGCTTTTAAATGGATCTGTTTTGATATTTCCATTTGAAGTCCCACGATTATAGATTTTTGATGTTTTATCTTGTTGGGATTTAAAGCCTGAAAATTTGCGCTTATTAAAAAGTCGAATTTCACCCAAAGCAATATTAAAAATATAAGACACTCCAATTGCATTATAACTGTAGCCTTCAATACTGCTGCTTTTATCCTTAACAGCATCTAACTTATCGGTATTTACATATCGCAAAGAAGTTTCGGCATTGATTTTCCAATGTTCTCCAAGTTTATAACTTAAACCCAAACCCAAAGGCACCTGGGTTTCTCTTACTGCTTTTGCTTGGTGTGCTCCATAATGCGTATAGCCATAACTATTTATAAATTTCGATGGATTGGTCTGAAAGGCAATTGTCCTGAAACTTGTAATTCCCAAACCTAAAAAAGCGTAAATATCAAAAACTCTATCGTCCTTTTTGGTAAGTATAGTTAATAAATTTGCAGAAATATGAAGATTAAGTTCAAAAAGGTCTGCCTTAAAATATCTGTTTTTTGAATCTTGCCTGCTATAAAGAGAGCCCCAAAGAAATTGAGATTTTATGGCAAATGAAGGGTTAAATTCTTTACCTATAATAAAGCCATACATTGTTTTACGATCTTCGTAAAAGTACTTTGAAAAAGGGCTGTTATGCCAAATCTTATTTTTATTATCAGTTACATCCCCATAAAAAGCATTCGAACCAATATTTAAATTAAGAAGCCATTTTTCTTTTAATTTATATACCTGCGAATAAATGTTGATCGAATAGCAAAAGCATATTACAATCAAAATTAGTTTTCGTATGTTTTTTTTGACAAGCATAAATTTTCAGAAAAAGAGTGCAAAGATAATGAAATTCGAATTTGAACTTAAAACAGAAATGATAAAACAACACTTAATCTTACAATTTGTTTAATGCATTGATTTTTTGTTAATCAAGCAAGATTTTCTCAATTGACTTTCGTTCTTTTTCCGACAAAGATTCTATCTTGTTTAAAGCAAGTTGAATTTTGGTTTTAAAGTTCCAACAAGTCATTTGGCGCAAAGAAAGACGTCGTGCATACTCATATGTTGAAATGTTTTCAGCTCCTTTACAAACATTATAGGCAATATAAAATGCTTTGCTAATGGGAAATTTAATTCCATGAAAAAGTGTTTCATTTGTGGCCGTTTCCTTCGATTTGCATTTAGTACAACGTCGCGAAAACGCTTCCTTTCCTGAACAATAGTTCGTATTGCCACATTTTTTGCAAACATATCCATTCGCCCATTTTACCTCTGCTAAGAATTCGAGACATTTATCGTCATTCCTAAACATTTCTTCAAGTTGCTGCTGACTTAATTTGTCATTAAATATTGTGCTCACGATTAATTTATTCTGCTATAGAATTAAATATATTATTGATTTAAAAAACATTACGATTTATACAATACTGCCCTGAAAACATAAATTTCTCAATAATAAATATAGTCTATAAATATTTATTTTCACGAAACCAGTCAAAAGTATCTCTCAGCGTATTTTCAAGTTTACGAGGAGTGAAGTTGAGATCTTGCTGACTTTTTGATGAATTGATATTTCGATTTCCAGTTACCAGAATATTTAAGGATTCTTTTGTATAAAGTAAATCTCTATGCTGCAATCGATCAATAGTATTTAATAGAGGCAGACTGGCTTTTGCCAACCATAAAGGACAAACCGTTTTTACTGTTTTTTTATTTAAAACTTCTCCAACAAGGTTTGATAAACCCGTTAAACTTAACCATGAACCTGATATTAAATACTTTTCTCCTGTCTTACCATTATGCAATGCAGAAATAGTTGCATTACAAACATCGCGAACATCAACCCAATCATAACCACCTGGCACTAACATAGGAATTTGATTTCGTGCAATTTTCAGTAAAACCTGTCCCATTAATGAGGGTTTAAAATCAAATGGACCTAAAATTGAGGTAGGACTGATAATTAAGGCATCTAAGCCTTTTGATACATAATTTAAGACTATCCTTTCGCCTTCGGCTTTTGAGCGATCGTAAAGATAGGCGTTTTCATCAACTAAAGAACGCTTTTCGGTTAGGGTTTCGTCCAATGGAAATTGATTAAAAGCATGAATCGAACTAAAATGTATCATGCGTTTTACATTATTGCGTAAAGCAATTTTAGCAACATTTTCTGTTCCTTTTACATTAGTTTCAAATACCTGGGCAGAAGTATACTTAGATATTGAAATTCCGGCAGCAAGATGCACAACATAATGACATCCTTTTATTAAGCTTTCCAATGCATCCAAATCCAGAAGATGCCCCTTGATTATTTCAACATCAAGCCCCTCAATAGCACGTTTATCGCGATATACAAGCACTTTAACATGAAAGCTTTTTTCAATTAATGAACGAGTCAGATTGGCCCCAACATGACCAGAAGCTCCCGTAAGAGCAATGATTTGTTTTTCATTTACCATATAGCAAAAGTAGTTATTGTTTTATATTTGAACTGTATTCATTAAATAATACTTACTAAAATAAAAAAACAGGACAACCGTTAAGTTGCCCTGTTTAACCAAGTCCAAAAACAATTTTTTAATACGCACAAATTAAAAAATATAGGTGTAAAGAATGTCGCGAAATTAGACAATGAAAATCGCCTAAAATGTTAACAGACAATAACAAACGTTAAAAGATGTTAAGTATACGAAGTTAAATTAATAGTATTCCTACATTTGTAGCGTGTAAACCAATACAATAGCATGCAAAAAAGAGTCTTTATTATTATCATTATTACCATGAGTCTTGCTTTGATGGGATTAGCAGGGCTTCAGGTGTATTGGATAAAGAATGCCATGCAGGTGAGCGAAGCTAATTTCATTCAGGATGTGAATGATGCAGTATCGAATGTGGTTTTTAAACTCGAAAAGATGGAGGTGCAACAACAGGTGAATCAATACAATGCAAACACCACACCTTTAAATATAATTGATTCAGTTAACGATGTGTTTTCAAATGAAATCAATTCTTTTTTCTCAAACTCTTACGATGAAGTTTATGAAAAATCCAGCTCTCAAAGGAAATCTCTGGTTAAAATTCAATATACTGAGCAGGAAAATGGAAAGAAAAAGAAGACAATTGACACAAGCTTTGGTTATTCTCAAAAAGATCAGAAAAACCCGACTCCTTTAGTATATTCTGAAAAACCAAAGCATTCAATAAGATTACCTGATTCCTCTTTGGACAAACACTTGAATAAATCAAACTCTAAATCAAAGAAAAAAGCAATAGGAAATTCTATTTTCGACAATATATTTAGCAACTTCTTTGGCTCACAATCCCCTGTCCCCATAGAGAATCAAATTCATCCTGAACTTGTTGACTCTTTACTTAATGTTGAGTTGAAAGCAAAAGGAATTAATACATCTTATGATTTTGGTATTTTTAGTAATTTGAAGAATCATTTAGTGTTTGAAAAAAGTGGACAATATTCTGCTGAACTACTTTCTGACGGAATGGCTTTCACTTTGTTTCCAAGTCAAATGAAGATAGTGCCTGATTATTTAATTGTTTATTTTCCAAACAAAAAGTCGTTTATTCTTAGTCAATTAGGCTTCATGTTGGGAGCCGCATTTTTCTTAATCGGACTTATCATTTTTATTTTTGGATATACTTTATATACTTTGCTTCGACAAAAAAAGCTCTCCGAAATGAAGAATGATTTTATCAATAACATGACGCATGAGTTTAAAACACCCATCTCTACCATTTCGCTTGCTTGTGAAGCTCTGACAGATAAGGATATTAAAAAAACAGAATCACTATATAATAGTTACATTCATGTAATAAATGACGAAAATAAACGTTTAGGTATACTTTCAGAGCGCATTCTTCAAACTGCTCTTCTCGAAAAAGGAACGCTAAACCTGAAAAAAGAAAAACTGATTTTACATGATATAATTACAGAAGTTGTGAAAAGTATAAGTTTGCAAGTTGAAAGAAAAAGAGGGCATATCATTGCTCATTTATATGCTTCAGGAAGCACTATTTTTGCAGATAAAGTGCATATCACTAATGTCATATATAACTTGTTGGATAATGCTAATAAATATACTCCGGAAACTCCGGAAATTATTATTGAAACACAAGATTCATATAATGGAATGCTAATTTTGGTAAAAGACAACGGAATTGGCATTAGCAAAGCTAATCAGAAAAAAATATTCGAGAAATTATATCGCGTGCCAACAGGTAATATTCATAACGTAAAAGGCTTTGGATTAGGCTTAAGTTATGTAAAAAAAATCATTGAAGAACACGGCGGGAATATCTCTGTCGACAGCGAACCTAAGAAGGGTTCAATATTTAAAGTATATTTGCCATACGAAAATTAATAACTATTTATCATGGGAGACCAACATATTAAAGTTTTGCTTGCCGAAGATGATTTTAACTTGGGCAATATTCTGAAGAACTACCTGGAAGCTAAAGGCTTTCCTACCAACCTTTTCGAAAACGGGAAAGAAGCTTTCGAAGGGTTTATGCACGATACTTACAGTTTCTGTGTTATTGATATTATGATGCCGGTGAAAGATGGCTTCACTTTGGCTAAAGAAATTCGTGCCATCAATAAAAAAATACCCATTTTGTTCCTTACTGCGAAATCGATGCAGGAAGATATCCTCAAAGCTTTCGATATTGGGGCTGACGATTATCTGACAAAGCCTTTCAGCATGGAAGAGTTATTGGTGAGAATGAATGCTATTATGCGTCGCTCGATGCAAGCTGAAGGTCAAAATAGTCATGCTATCTATACCTTTGGTAAATCCTCACTCGATTATGTTCGTCAAATACTTGTTGTGAATGGGATTGAGCAAAAACTCACTTCAAAGGAAGCAGAGTTGCTTAAACTGCTTTGCGATAATTTGAATGAAGTGTTAGATCGTACCTACACGTTGAAAAGAATTTGGCACGACGATAGCTATTTCAATGCCCGAAGTATGGATGTATATATTACCAAATTGCGTAAATTCCTGAAAGAAGACGACACTTTGGAATTAATAAACGTGCACGGAGTGGGATTTAAATTGGTTGTTACGAACGAATAATAAGAATTTATCTTGAAGATAAATTCATCCTTCTAAAATTCAGAAGTATATTTCATGATTTTTCGATAGGATGAAAACACATTTGCTCTTGAGATAAATCCAACATATTTACCTTCGTGTTGCACCGGTAGGTTATAACTATCGGATGTTCTGAACTTATTCACAGCATCTTCCATGGGTTCGTTGGCATCAACAAATTCGCCGGGCAGACGCATAATGTTTTTCACAAGAGTAGATTCATACAATTCCGGCTGAAACATTTCTTTTCGTATATCATCCAAAACAACTATGCCTTGCAATATCCCGTTGTCATCCACAACAGGGAAAATATTCCGGGTTGAAATGGAAATTATTTTAACCAATTCGCCAAGGTTAGCTTCAAGTGCAATGCTATTGAAATTGGTTTCAATCAGTTTATTGACCCTCATTTGTGTGAGAACCGATTTATCTTTATGATGCGTAAGTAATTCGCCCCGCGTTGCAAGCTTCTTTGTGTAAAGCGAATGAGGTTCGAAATATATGATGGTGAAATAGGAAATTGTTGCCGTAATAATCAGAGGAACAAAGAATTCATATCCCCCTGTGATTTCTGCAATAAGAAATATTGCAGTAAGCGGTGCATGCATCACGCCTGCCATGATACCTGCCATTCCCGCCAGAGTGAAATTGATTTCGGGAACATTAGCGATGCCTAAGGTATTGAGCGTAATTGCCACAAAATAGCCACTGATACCACCCATAAACAAACTTGGTGCAAACACCCCTCCTATTCCTCCGCTTCCTAAGGTAACCGACATGGCTGTAACTTTAAAAAACAAAATCAAAAGTAAGTAGCACATAAACACCCATGCAGACGAACTTATCGAATGGAAAAAACTATGATTTAAAATATCGGTTCCTTTTCCGTTTAGGATTGAACGCAAAGCTTCATATCCTTCACCATAGAGTGATGGAAACAAGAAAATCAGTAAACCAAGTATCAAGCCTCCTGTAATTGCTTTCAATAAAGGTTTTTCCCATTTATCAAATAAACTTTCTATCCAACCCGAAGCACGTATAAAGTAGAGAGAAACAAAGCCCGAAAACACGCCCAATACCACATACCAGGGTATATTACGCATTGAAAAAGATGAGGTGAGGTCGAAATTAAACAGTACAGATCTGCCTTGCAGGAAATAGGCAACGGTTGCGCCTGTTACTGCCGAAATTAAGAGTGGAACCAATGATGCCATCGTTAGATCGAGCATAAGTATTTCGAGGGCAAAAATGACTGCGGCAATTGGCGCTTTGAATATTCCGGCTAAAGCTCCTGCAGAACCACATGCAATCAGGAGTTTGGTTTTTTGGGGCGAAAGTCGCAACCATCGGCCAATGTTCGAACCAATGGATGAACCTGTTAATACAATAGGTGCTTCTAACCCAACAGAACCTCCAAAGCCAACAGTCAGCGTACTTGCAATCAGAGATGAATACATGTGGTGCGATGCTAGTTTGCTTTTATTGCGCGACATCGCATAGAGTATCCGGCTAATGCCATGTCCAATATTATCTTTCACCACAAAGCGAACGAAAATGATGGTAAGAATAATCCCAACTAGAGGATAGGCTAAATAGAGATAGTTTTCGCCACTCTGATTGAACCAATAGGTGAGAATATAATGTGTATACCAAACGGTGTTTTTCAGCAATACGGCTGCTAATCCACCCAATAAACCCGCAATCAAACCCACCACTATCATGAAGCGTTTTCGCCTGAGGGTAATCAATAGTCTTAAGTATATATTCCGTTTAGGCATTGGATTCATAATGCAAATATAAAATCATTTTTGCAGAATAGTATTTATCTTATAAAATTTAGTTTGAATTGGTCCGAAGCAGAGTGTATTGTCATTACAATAAAACCCTCAGAACGTAAGCTAATCCATTGATTTAAACCTAACAGCTTTCTAAAACCTGTTAGGTTTTGAAATTTAAAAACGAAAGGCTGCCTTTGTTTGACAGCCTTTCTGAAAGATTATTTATGACCTTTTATATATTGATTAAGGCTGGTAATGCTACTTTCAAAGGTGAATGCATCGTTCACTTTATAATATTTTTCTTTATCGAGGGTGCGATCGTAGGCAAACTTTGCATAATCGAGCTTTGTTGATTCGAAACTGAATAATTTCATGATTTCCAACACCTGATCGCACATCAGCCAGTTTGCGGCAGTGGCTTGTTTGGCAACTTCTAATTTGGTGTTTTCAAATGATTTGCTCGAAACAGACATTTTCAATTGATGAAAATCATCGGCGTTCATTGCCAACGAATAGTTATTTACGGGCTGATTGTTGTTGTTATTTCCATTATGATGATGCGAATCGTGGTGCGAATTATCGTCTTTATCCCAGTTATTATTCTGATTATTGTTGTTGCCCCAACCTCCATTCTGATTGCCATTCTGATTGTTGTTGTTATTACCCCAACCTCCGTTCTGATTTCCATTATGGTTGTTGTTGTTATTGCCCCAACCTCCGTTTTGATTATTATTATTGCCCCCGTTTCCACCTTGATTATTAGAATAAAGAGCTGTTTTCTTTACAATTTCGAACTTACTGTTTTTATTAATAATTGCTTCTATATCATATCCCCCCGGAATAAATATAGTTCCATCGAAAACCACATTGGTGTTTTGATGATTTCCCATTGCCTGGGTTTTTTGTGTAACTTTCAACTTATGATTTCCTTCGGTGATGCTGTTTGAAATGTAGTTATTGGTGGTGTTTTTATAAAAAACATTATCGATAGTAACACAAAAATAGGTGTTATTGTGCATGCGCAGGCTAAGTTTTGAGGGTTTTCCTGCTTTACTTTGAAAAGCAAATAGGCTGATTAGCGCTAAAATGACAGTTAATTTTTTCATGATATATTTCTCTTTTTATAGTTGATTTGATTATTTTACACTTTCAATCATCGTGCCAAAGATAATAGTTTTTGTTTAAATGAAGATTTATCAAAAATGTAGGTTGAAGTTGATTTTAAAGAAACGTATAATGAATTACCTTGCCAAATTTTGGTCCGAAAATGGTATCTATGCCACAGATAAAATCATGATTAGCTTTTAAGGATTTAATGTATTCGACTTTGAAGCCTATTGACGAATGATTTGAGTCATTGTAATCAAAAACAGGGGATATTACCTGTGAACATTGGCATTGCATTCATCATAACAACTTTCAGGCTTGACAATCATTTTGCTAAAAAAGTATAAGATTACGAAGGAGCGAATTAGAAGCTAAGGCAGTTAGACTTTTTGCAATTTAGACATTTAGGGTTTTAGGAGATAGACTTAAATGGAATTATATATGATTTTATTTAAATTTCACATAACATCAAAACATACTGATAATATGAAACAAAGGCTGCAAAAAAGGTTTTACGGCATCCTAAGTTTTTAGGATGGTGTTCTAGAAGGTTTTTACAGCATCCTAAGTTTTTAGGATGGTGTTCTAGAAGGTTTTTACGGCATCCTAATTTTTTAGGATGGTGTTCTAGAAGGTTTTTACGGCATCCTAATTTTTTAGGATAGTGTTCTAGAAGGTTTTTACGGCATCCTAATTTTTTAGGATGGTGTTCTAGAAGGTTTTTACGGCATCCTAATTTTTTAGGATAGTGTTCTAGAAGGTTTTTACGGTATCCTAATTTTTTAGGATGGTGTTCTATAAGGTTTTCGAGCCATCCTGATTTTTTAGGATGGTGTTATCGGAAGTTTTAGAGTATGTATATTTTTCAATACATATATAAATCAATCAATTAGAATAGGTGTGTTTTTTTCAAACCTAACAGGTTTCAAAAACCTGTTAGGTTTAATTTTAAGTTATTTGATTGAAAAATCAGTTTAGGATAAAAAAATATATCTTTGTGGGGAGATAATTTAAATATAAAATCAAAAAATACCCCTCTGAGCGCCATATATAAAAAAATGCGATGCAGCTAAGCCAATCTTGCAATTCAACTTCGAACACAACATAATGTGTAAATAACCTGGATTACTCTTCTTTTAGGTTCTATATCTTACGCAAATCAATTCGCATACTTCTTCATCTCCAATATCTCTAACTCCTTAATCTCTTTCCCATCAATAATAAAACGTACGGCAGTGCTCACATGATGCATTCCCTGTCGGCCTGCGGCACCGGGATTGACATGGAGCAGGCTGTGTTTCTCGTCATACATCACTTTTAAGATATGAGAATGCCCGCAAGCAAACAAAGCGGGCTTTTCTTCTTCAAGTTTTTTGATGATGCTGGGGTAATAACGGGGAGGATAGCCTCCAATATGCGTAAGCATCACTTTCACTTCTTCGCACTGAAAGATGTTGAATTCGGGAAACAGATTTCTGATTTCCCAGTCATCGATATTGCCAAACACAGCCGCAACAGGGGCAATCAGCTTCAGTTCGTCCACCACATCAGTGCTGCCAATGTCGCCTGTGTGCCATATTGTGTGGCAGTCTTTAAAGAAATTGAATAAAGTGGGATTTACAAAGCCATGCGTATCGGACAACAATCCGATGCGCGTCATATTACTTTGCAGGTTGACGATTTCACCCAGCCTTTGCTGCCATTGCTTAAACGGATTTCGCTCCACTCCCCTATCTGGTCGGTAAGGCTTACTTTCAATCCCTGATGAATTACAAATATATCGTTGCCTTTTTCGTCGGGCGAGCTTTTTACACTCAGCGTAGGTTCAAACACTATGGCATAGTCATTTCGGCTGCTGTCTTTGTATTGGCTGTATGCGCATAAAAGAGTAAAAATGGTAATGAATATAAATATGATGGAGGCAAAGAAGAAGATTTTTCGCAACAATATCGTTCTCGACAACAAATATATAGCCAATGAAATGAAGAAGAGGAAAAAGAGAATGATGCCTATGATGGTGAATGATTGAAGGCTCATAAGATGTGATAAAGAAGTCCACCATTTTACGTAAAATAGTTGTGGAACCTCTTCCAGTTTATCGGCAATCTTGGTGTTGCAAACCTTCAGATTGAAACTTGCATTCTCATCAGAAGGATTTATTTTTAATGACTTTTCAAAATAATAAATTGCCTGAGTGTAGTCTTCTGTCTTGAAATAAGCATTGCCCAAATTATAATATAATTCAGCTGCAACATAGCCCTGATTCAACACCGACATGTATTTTTCAATGGCTTTATCGTATTGATTTTTACCATAGAGCATATTCCCTTCCACAATGGTTTCCTGTGGAGAAGGAAGAGCGTTTGCCCATATAAAATTGAGGCTAAGTACGATTAGGATGATGTATTTTTTCATATTATTCGTTACTTTAAATTTGACTCTCAAGGTTTCTGATTAAAGATAAGGCTTCATTATAGGGTTGTTCCAACGAAAGGGATGAAGCATCGGGAGCAAAGCGTGAATATTCGCAACTGTTTAATAAATCAATCAACTGAAAAATCATTTGTTCGTTCACATTGCGTTGCTGAAGCACTTCCTGCACATTTTCCATCGAAAGTTGTGAAAGCGGAATGGTAAATTTATCGCTCAAATATCCCCAAATGGCTTTTGAAAGCTCTTCGAAAAAGAGTTCGCGTTTGTTTTCTGTTAAATAACGCTGGGCAAGCACCAGACGTTTACGAGCTACTTTATTGGCTTTTTTGTTTTTCATCAAAGCCACATTACGTCTTTGTTTGAGCATATTTCTGTAGGTAATAACAAAGGCTACAAACAACAGCAGGGGCAAAAACATCAAGATGAAATAAAGGGTAGAGCCAAAGAAAATGCTGCTGTCTTGTTTCAATGCAAATGAATTGGTTTTGATAAACTGAATGTCGCTTCCTATGTATTTAATATCTTCCTTGCTGGTAGTAAGGGTAGTTGCACTGCCTTGTCCGGGTGCTCCTTTTGCTACTTTAATGGTATATTCAGGACTCGAAAGCGTAATAAACGACTTGGATGCCAGATTGAAATAAGAGAAAGTAATGGGTTTAAGTTTAAAAACCCCCTCCTTACGAGGAATGACCAAATATTCGAAGGTTCTGCTTCCTGAAACACCTGCTGCCGTAGTACTTATATTATCCACCAACTTAGGATCGTAAGTTTCAAAATCGGGAGGAAACTCAATGTTCAATTTATCGATAAGCTTTAGATTCCCTGTTCCGGAAACGGTAAGCTTCAGGTTTAAAGCTTCGTTTGCTTTAATATCTGTTTTGTCTAAAGTTGCCTTGAAATTCAGATTCCCTGAAAACCCGTTGAAATCAATGGGCTTATTAGCCGGCAAGGGTTTCACACTCAAACTTACCATGTTCGACTTCAATGTTTTTTTCACATTTTGAACTGAACCAAAGAAAGAGTTATTGAAAAAGTCGTCAAAGAAATCGCCACTGCTTTTCCTTCGGCTTTGAACCTGAACAACTGCTTCAACTTCTAAAGGGTCTATGGTTAAGTTGCCTGATTTTTGGGGGAAGAGTGCTATTTTTCTAATTTCAACCACGGTATATTGTTTCCCGTCAATAGTTTCACGATATTGCTTTGCTTTAGCCGCAGCCTCTTTAAGAAGGTCTACATTCCAAAAACCATTAAAAGAGGGGAGCTTGTTAATTCCATATTGAGCCACCCCAACGCTGGTATACATTTTATAAGTAACAATGATTTGCTCTCCCTGATAAGGGTTGGTTTTATCAGGAATGGCTCTAATGTATATATCTTTCGAATTCACATCATCTGAAGCAGTAGTTTGCGATTGCCTGTTATTAGGCTGCTGTTGAGAATATTGCTGGGTTTGTGGAGCATTCCCCTTAACAACATTTATACTTAATCCATTCGACTTATAGGTCGTCCCGTTAAATTCAATCGAAGCCCCGGGTATTTCGAAAGTCCCTTCTTTTGCAGCTTGCAGAATATAAGTATAAGTGTAGGAAACACTTTGTGTTACATTCCCGTTCATAATCTGCATACTGGTGCTCGATGATTGATTGGGTCCGGTTAAATAATTAAAATCCTTAAAAGAAGGTCCTTTAAAGTTGCTGCCTTGCTGGTTGAATGAATACGTTACTCTGAATTGTTGACCATTGGCAACTGCGGAAGGGGCTGAAGCGGTAAGTTTTGGGCTTTGCGCAAACGAAACCAGGTTGAGCAAAACCAAGCCCCATAGAACAATATGTTTTGAAATCAGTTTCATATCTTTGCTTTATATACTTCTTGTAAATTCCCGACGAAATTAAATAAATTATTATTACCAGTCTTTTTCAATCTTAGTTTTACCTGGGAAAGCTAATTTTAATTTATCGCGGGTGTTCTTCTCATTATTATTCATGGCTTCCAACATCCTGTCAGCTTCCTGCTTCGACATTTTGTTTTGAGCATTTTGTTTGTTCTGTTGTTGATCTTGTTTATCCTGCTTGTCTTGTTTATTATCTTGTTTCTGCTGTTGTTGCTGGTTTTTATTTTGCTGATTTTTATCCTGCTTTTGTTGTTGCTGTTGTTGAGCCTGCGAAAGCATCTTCTTAGCATACTCCATATTATACTTAGTATCATTATCTTTTGGCTTTAAGCGCAAAGAATTCTTATAAGCATCGATACTATTTTTAAGGTTTTCCTGCTTATTTGCCTGTGCAGCACTATCGGTCCCCATCGAAGATTGAAGGAGGGTATTTCCGATATTATGCCAGGCATTTGAGCGAATATCCTTATTAAAATCAGGATTTTCAGCAACCGACTTATAACTCTTTAGAGCTTCCTGGTAATTCTTTTGTTTATACAAAGCATTACCTAAATTATACTGAGCTTTATAAGAATTATTATTGGCATCAAGCGATTTACGATAATTAATTTCGGCTTCTTTATAATTCTTATTATTATAATCCGAATTTCCCTTCCTTATCAGTTTCAGGTCTTTTTGAGCAAAGCCTGATAATTGAAAGGAGGCAATCAATATCAATATGATCAGGTTTTTCATAGGTTTATATTTTTATTCCATTTGGGCATTATATAAGTTACCCATTTATGTTTACGTTCAAAAATAAGAATATCAATTATTAAAAACAATAAGGCAAATACCAGGAAATAGGCATACTTTTCTTCGTATTCCGAATAAATAGTACTTTCCATATCATGTTTTTCCATCTTGTCAATTTGATCAACAATTTTGTCTATGCCGGCATCGGTGGTAGTGGCTCTCACATAAATTCCATTACCGGCTGAGGCAATTTGTTGAAGCATTACTTCATTAAGTTGAGTTAAAACGGTATTGCCATCAATATCTTTTTTATATCCGATAACAAAATCGTTTTGCATAATGGGTACTGGTGTTTTATCAAGCGTTCCCATTCCGATAGTATTCACAATAATGCCATTTTCTTTAGCAATCCGGGCTTGTTCCACTGCATCATCTTCGTGGTTTTCTCCATCCGAAATCACAATAATGGCTTTATTGTTTTTCAGTTTATCGTTTTTAAAAGAAGAAGCGGCTTTTTCGATGGCAGCACCAATAGCCGTGCCTTGTTCGGCAATCAATTCGGTTCTTACTTTAGATAAAAACATTTTGGCAGCGCCATAGTCAAAAGTAATTGGTAATTGAATAAAAGCCCTTCCGGCAAATACCACCAACCCAATGCGGTCGCTTTCCAGTTTATCAATCAGCTTATAAATAGCTTGTTTGGCACGGTCAATGCGACTGGGTTTGATATCCTGCGCCAGCATAGAGTTAGAAATATCAAGAGCAATCACCAAATCAACTCCTTTCCGTTTTACATTTTCCACTTTCGAACCTATCTGTGGTCCGGCAAGCGCAAGAGTAAGAAGCACAAAAGCGATCATTCTGAACACAAACTTCAAATTACTGATGGCTTTCGACCTCGAGGGCATCAAACGTTCAATAAGTTCAGGATTTCCTAATTTCCTGATGGCACTTTTCTTCTGATACAGCATCCAGACAAACAAGCCTGTAAATACCGGTACGAGCAAAAGTGCATATAATAAATATGAGTGAGCGAATCGTATCATAGTATTATGGTAAAGGTTTTAACCAGGTTTTACGTAACAGCAACTCTAAGGTAAACAACGAAAAAGCAATAAGCAGGAGCAAGAAATATTTCTCAGTTTTCCTATTATACTCTGAAACGGTAATTTTACTTTTTTCAAGTTTATCTATTTTTCCGAAGATTTCTTCCAATGCTTTATTATTAGTCGCACGATAATATTCTCCTCCAGTCGAATTGGCAATGTTTTTAAGCAAAGCCTCATCAATCTGAACATCTATGGTTTGATATTGAATTCCAAAAGGAGTTTGGAATGGATAAGGAGCTTTTCCCAAAGTACCTACACCGATGGTATAGATTCTGATTTTATAGATATTGGCAATTTCGGCTGCTGTTCTTGGGTCGATGGCACCCGCATTGTTTATACCATCCGTGAGCAAAATAATCACCTTGCTCTTGGCAATAGAATAACGCAATCTGTTCACGGCAGTTGCCAATCCATCTCCCAGTGCAGTCCCATCATCTATCATTCCCATTTTAATAGATTGGAACAAGTTGAGCAATACGGCATGGTCGGTAGTCAATGGGCATTGGGTGAAGGCTTCACCGCTAAACACAACTAAACCCATTCTATCGTTAGGACGGCTTTCAATAAACTTTTGAGTAAGCTTCTTTGCTGCTTCCAAACGATTAGGTTTAAAGTCTTCGGCAAGCATACTCCCCGAAATATCCAATGCCATCGCAATATCAATCCCTTCAACCGACACATCCTGACTGCTGCTCTTAGTTTGTGGTCTCGCTAATGCCAAAATGATAAAACCAATGCAAAGAATCCGAAGAATAGGCAATAAAATGATAAGACGTTGGCGAATGCTTTTAGGGAAAGCATGCAAAGGGTGAGTAGTAGACAAGTTAAATACAGGATGTTGTTGCTGGCGTTTCCAATAGAACCAAAAGCCAATTGCAGGCAGCAATATCAGTAACAATAACATCCATGGGTATGCAAATTCAATTCCGCTAAACATGGCTATTCTGTTTTAAGGTTTTGTTTTTCGTTTGCTTCATTCGAAGTGCTTATGGTAGTGCTTTTAACAATATCAACAGCAATCGTCATACAGGTATCATGTTCTGAAGGAAGAGGATTTGCTTTGGCAAATTTCACCATATCAGCAATATTAAGTATTTGATGCAACTTCGAAATCAATAAGCCATCATCAGTTTTCAGACGCATGGTCTGAATGATTTCATCCGACACCATTTCCATAGCATTAAATTCAAACCTGTAATGCAAATAAATTCTTAAAATATCCGTAAGTTCTGACTGATATTCTTTAATATAACCGCTTTGCCATAGTTTCTTCACTCGCAATTTCTCTAAATCTTCCAGTGCAATTTCATGTGCAGGTCTTCTGGGTTTTGAAGGAAATTTAATAATCGGTTGTTTATTCTTAATTCTTCTCAAAACATAAATTGCAGCAAGAACAATCAATGCAGCTCCCAATCCCAACAATACCCATTGCATGATTTCCCAAAACGTAAGGGGTGCTCCGGCAATATCCTTGATATCTTTTATTGCCTTAGTCGTATCCACCGCAACCGTTTGCACATTCAGCACCAAAGGCTGTGTGAAAATATCAAAGCGTGAAGTATCCCCGGGCTTCATATACTGAAACTGAACAGCAGGTATTTCATACGAACCCGAATCAAAACCCGTGATGGTTAGCAACTGATTATAAGTTGCCATTTTCTTATCAGCCGAAAACACAGTATCGATTTTCCCCTGATTCACTATTTCAACCTTTGAAGCAATAGAATCTTTTAGTCCGTGCCAGATAATATTATAATTCGAAGGACTGGTCAGGCTGAAATGAAGTTTCACCTGATCACCCACCACAATATTATTAAGCGAATCGAATTGCGCCCGAACTGTTGGGTTTTGTGCTTCAATTTTCACCAACCAAATAAAACTTAATAATACAATAAATGCTACCTTTAAAATTCCGGAGTTCCTCCTTTGAGTCTCTTTGTGAAAAACCTTTGTGTTTAAAAATTTTAACGCAGAGGAACGCAAAGGACTCGCAGAGAGCCGCAGAG
Organism: Bacteroidota bacterium; assembly: GCA_037144095.1. Lineage (GTDB taxonomy): Bacteria > Bacteroidota > Bacteroidia > Bacteroidales > CAIXTV01 > CAIXTV01. The sequence continues at coordinate 10,274 of JBAWXL010000010.1, read as the reverse complement.
TGTTATCAATTTTCGTTTTCATAAATTAATGCCTTGCCCCTCTCATTTTAAAGAATTTCAGTAAAGGTTTCACATAATCTTCTCCATTGGTAATTTGCACCATATCCACCCCACTCTTGCTCACAATATCTTTCAAATAAGCTTCATGCTGTTTCCACTGACGGGCATACATAGCACGCAAATTTGAATTGGAAGTATCCATCCATTCCTGTTTTCCACTTTCAGCATCCATCACTTTCATCAAACCCACATTGGGTAATTCAGTTTCGCGCGGATCAAATATTCTCAATGCAACCAAATCATGTTTGCTATTGGCAATTTTCAATGCATCCTCAAACTTGCTGGTCATAAAATCGGATAACAAGAAAACAGTACTTCTCTTTTTGATGGCATTGGTAATAAAACGAAGCACTTCGCTAATATCCGTCCCTTTTTGTTGAGGTTTAAAGTTCAGCAGCTCGCTCACAATACGCAAGATATGCGATGATCCTTTTTTAGGCGGAATAAATTTCTCCACCTTATCGCTGAAAAACACCACGCCCACTTTATCATTGTTATTGATAGCCGAAAAAGCCAACACAGCCGCAATTTCAGTAATCAATTCCTGTTTAAATTGCACCTGAGTTCCAAACTGATTCGATGCACTCACATCAATCAGCAGCATTACGGTAAGTTCGCGTTCTTCGTCGAAAACTTTTATAAAGGGATGTCGCAAACGGGCAGTAACATTCCAGTCGATAGAACGGATGTCGTCGCCATACTGATATTCGCGCACTTCCGAAAAGGCTATTCCCTTTCCTTTAAAGGCACTATGGTATTGCCCGGCAAAGATATGCCGGGTCAAGCCTCGCGACTTAATCTCAATCTTTCTTACTTTCTTTAAAAGTTCTGATGTTTCCACTTGATTTCCGTTTTTTATGGAACTTCAACTGTATTGATGATTTCGTTGATGATATCATCCGTTGTAATGTTTTCGGCTTCGGCTTCGTAGGTCAAACCAATACGATGGCGCAACACATCATTACAAATCGCACGAATATCTTCAGGAATAACATAACCTCTGCGTTTCAGGAAAGCATAGGCTTTTGCTGCCAGAGCAAGGTTGATGCTTGCACGTGGCGAACCACCATAGCTAATCAATCCCTCAAACTTATCCAGTTTATAATCCTTAGGATTGCGGGTAGCGAAAACAATATCCGTAATATAATTTTCAATCTTTTCATCCACATACACCTCCCTCACAATTTCGCGGGCTTTGATGATGTCCTGTGTTTTCAGCACAGGCGTAGTGAATGGAAACTCACCCGTAACATTCATACGGATAATCGATTTTTCTTCCTCTTTGTTGGGATAACCAATCACCACTTTCATCATAAAACGATCCACCTGAGCTTCGGGCAAAGGATAGGTTCCTTCCTGCTCAATAGGGTTTTGAGTAGCTAACACCAAAAAGGGTTCTGCTAAAGGATACGTCTGCTGACCAATGGTCACCTGACGTTCCTGCATGGCTTCCAGCAAAGCACTTTGCACTTTTGCCGGGGCACGATTAATTTCGTCTGCCAGAATAAAATTGGCAAACAAAGGTCCCTTACGAACCTGAAACTCCTCCGATTTCTGACTAAAAATCATGGTTCCTACCAGGTCGGCAGGAAGCAAATCGGGGGTGAACTGAATGCGTGAAAACTTCGCCTGAACCGTATTGGCAAGTGATTTAATAGCTAAGGTTTTTGCAAGACCGGGAACCCCTTCCAGCAGTATATGTCCGTTCGACAATAAGCCAATCAGCAGACGTTCCACAATTTGTTTCTGACCTACAATTACCTTGTGCATTTCCATATTCAATATGTCTACAAATGCACTCTCACGTTGAATTTTTTCGTTTAATTCTCTAATATCAACCATAATTTTTTGATTTTTTTTAACGAGACAAAAGTACTACACTCTCGCAAACCACGAATATTTACCCCGTTAAAAGATGTTAAGCCTTTCGTTAAAAGATGTTAAGGCAGCTTATTAAAAGGAGAACTAGCTCACCTGTCAATATTTAAAGAGTATTATAAATTAAGATAAATCAGTAAAAAACAAATCATCATTTGTAATTACAGACTGTAGGTAGAGAATATCGGTAGCAACCTAAACCCATTTTATGTTAAGTGCCGTAGGTACGTAATAAGCTATCCCATTTCACGAAGGGTTTTCATTGCCATTCGGCTTTTACTTTATAATAATAATAGCAAACTCGGATTAGCCGCATTAATTTTTTTATTTATATTGCTCAGAGGAGGGAAATAATTTGTAATTTTACATCCCAATAAGACATCGTTAAACAGTTTAGATATTAAAATAAGAAGTATAATCTCCTTTGTTTTAAACAAAATAAAATTAATGTTTAATCAAATTAAAAATCATGAAAAATAGAATTCAACTTGTATTTGGCATTTTAATATTAATTGCATTACAGCAAAAAGTAATTGGGCAACAAACAACGTTTTCAAAAATATATTATGGTGATCCTTTTGGAAGTTACGAATCAGGAACTATCGTTTCACTTTTTGACAATAGTTATTTTATTGCCGGGACAACCGGGCAAAATGGATTATTATTTAAAATTGATTCAATTGGACACATTTTATGGAACAAAACATTTGAAGCTACTCAAAATGTGGCAGGTAGTTTTCAGATCTACAATATGATTACTTTACAAGATTCAAATTATTTGCTTTTGGGAAGGGATTATGATTCGATTACTCAGCTATATGATATAATGATTATAAAGATTGATATTTCGGGCACTATCATTTGGTCGAAGGCTGTTGGAACCTCTGGTTATACAACCGCCACTTCTGTGGAACAAACATTTGATGGCGGATTTATTGTGGCTGGAGAAATCGATTTTCAGAATGCTCCGTACACAAAAGCTTTTGCATCCAAGTTTAACGCTAATGGAATACATGAGTGGACAAAAGAATTTACGATAGGGAACAATTCTAATGTAGGGTCCTGTGTAAGGCAAACCATAGATAGTGCTTATGTGCTAACAGGTTTCTTTGAAAATGACAGTTTAGGGGTTGTTGATTTTAATGATTTTATTTTAAAACTAAATCCAACTGGGGATATTATTTGGTCAAAGAAGTACAATCGCTCTCCTAAAGTATATACTAAAGGAATCGCTTTATATATTTCTGATGACGGTATATTGAGTTTGACAAATTATGGATTAATGAAATTAGACACAGCAGGAAATATTATCTGGGCAAGAAAAATTGATACAAATTACGATGAATCAGATGTATATGCGAGAACCCCCAATATTAATAAAACTACTGATGGAGATTATGCTTTTGTTACTGGTAATTGCTGGGGAATGAGCCAACTTTTTGTATTTGATTCTTCCGGTTATTTTAAAATGGGAGGAGAAATGATATTGTATGCAACTAATATGGCAATTGCTAATGATAAAAGTTTTATTATTGTTGGTATCGGTCCTATGTGTGCTGAGAAGAAATTAGTACCGAATTATACACATATTGGTGTGATTAAAATTGATTCACTTGCTTCTTCTCAACAATGTTTCTCTCATCGTTTAACTTTTGATAATTTGGATGATACCATTTATGGTTCTCCAATAACTGTTTCTACTCATTCAGATTCTATCATTCATACATTTATACCTACTATTAATTCAATAAATTTAGTTACTGAAGATGGTTGTGTTGGTCAAGGGGGTGGAATAAAAAATGAAAAAAATGAATCGGATAATGTGCAAGTTTATCCTGTGCCAACTAAGGCGCTTATTAATGTTGATGCTAAAGAAATAATAAACTATTTCGAATTGATAGATATTTCGGGGAAATGCTTATTAGGTCGAAAAACAAATTGCTTAAAATTTGAAATTGATTTGGGTGAATTAAGTAATGGTCTTTATTTTCTCACTTTATACGAAAAAGGGAATGCATTACATAGAAAACTGATTAAGGAATGAGCATTTTAGCAATATTATTTTTAAAATCAAACATAAAAAAATTAGGATTTCTGTAACGAAGCTTAGCCTAATATCCAATTCCGCTTTAAACATAGCCTAATTTGCAACTATCCCCAGCCTCAAATGTCCCAAAAGACCCCCACTCTGAGCGATATATATAAAAAATGTGTCGCAGCTAAGACGACTTTGCACTTCCAATCCAAACACCACATCAGCAAATCATCAAAATCCATCCACCACCAACTCACGCTTATCCGCAATCAACTAAACCCTATCCGTAACCAATTAAACTCACTTTAATGCCTTGTAAAATTACATATAATCTGATTTCATACATACAGATTGAATAAATATTTTTTTGTTTGACTTTTCATTTTCGGCACATTTTTTATTTTCCTGAAAAGATTTCCCCTTGTTTTCCCCAAACCTATTTAATGTTTTCGCATGAAACATTTTATTTTATAGACTATGTTTTATGCTTTCACATGACTGAATTCGTCACTCAAGACTGTTTCTTATGCCGTCAAAAGACTCAATCGGTGCCAGGAATCGTATTTTTTGGCGCCAAAAAACTCAATCCACGCCACGAATCGCGTCTTTTGACGGCAAAAAACATGTTCCATTGTGTTGAAAACACCCCCATCTAAGCGGCAAATGGCATCGTTGCCGATTTTGCAAACCAGTTTAGTTCTCCTTATAATTTGCAATTATACCAATTATACAAACAATCAAAAAAACGTGATTTTAAAGTTTTCATTTTTGTGTCTTCCATTTAATAGAAACACAAATTATATCAAGGAGTCCTTCCTGATTGGCATACTCGCCAGCAATTGAATAAATATAATCTTCCGGTCGTTAAACTAAGGGGGAGATGCAATTCTCGTATTGGTACATTGCTTATGTCTTCAATGATATTTTTGAAGTCTTGTAATACTTAATTAATGTGATGTATTATTTTCTGTATGTCTTCAATTGAATTATGAAAGTGTTTTAAGACATAGTTTATGCCATCTAATGCATTTTGAATGTCTTTGATTGCATAGTGTATGTCTTAGAATGGATAGTAAATGTCTTCGATTGCATAGTTGATGCCTATGAAGACATTCTGGATGCCTTCATAGGCATTCATGATGTCTTAAAAGACATCAGTTAAGTCTTCAAAGGCATAAAAAAAGGTTTTGTTTATTTTTCCCAACGCACTAATAATCTTCATGCTGCAAAACGTGTATATTAATAATTAGCCAATATTAACAAAAATAAGCCCGAGAAATGCTTTTCTCATTGCATTTTTCGGGCTGGTTCTAAATTTGATTATTTAGGGATAAAAAGAAGCTTATTGCTTAACTTTAACAGTGAAGCTACCCCTCTTAGCGGCATATATAAAATAATGTAACGCGGCTAAGCCGATTTTGCAAATCCACTTCGACATTCAGATAATTTGCAATTATCCTATATTCTCCTGTTATGAGTAGATTAAGCATTGCAGCAGTTTTTAAATTACTATCTAAGCTTTCTTCAATGCCGGTTTTAAAAACCAATCTTTGTAATGTTAACAACACTAAACGATTGATTTCATATTTTTCACGAACAATAAAATTAAAAATCCCCATTCAAGAAAGCAATTTATTATACAGAAATGCTTCTATTTCCTTTAACCTACAACTTCATTAAGCAAAGGAAAAAACCATTAAGAACATTGCCACGGCTCCTAATAGAAAACCAGCGTAAATCTGCAAAGGGGTGTGAGCATCCAATTGCAGGCGGGCAAAGCCAACAATGCCCGAAACCATGATGATTGCCGGAATAAAGAATGGAATTTCGATTGAATAAATCAATGAAATGGCAATAAAAACGCCCAAAAGCGTACCCCAGGCAGTGGTGTGAACACTTATTTTCCACCGATAATTAATAAAAAGAACCAGTAGTGTCAAAATGCAACCACCCAAAGTGAAAATTTGAAATATAGAGGGCAATCGCAATTGATGAAACATATTGTAGGTTATGAAATAGAAAATACTGATAAGAATGAACGGGAGTATCCTTTCTTCTTTATTTTGCATTTCGAATGATTGGATATATTTCCGGCGATAGAAGACATAGATGAGCAAAACCGGAACCAAAATGGTGGTGATGAAAACAATGGAAAGCACAATCAGCTTGTAAGACAAGGGATAGTTGATTATGCTATAGTTGTCGAATTGGAAAAAAAAGAACACAGCATACAAGGGAACAAATAATGGATGAAACAGATAGGAAATAATTTTCGCAAGGGTATTCATAGTTGATTAAAGTTCCTTTCTTAGGCGGGCAACTGATATATTAAGTTGCTCGCGATATTTAGCCACCGTTCTTCGGGCAATATTATAGCCCTTTTCCTTTAAAATAACCCCCAGCTGATCGTCGGTCAGGGGTTTCGATTTGTTTTCGTTTTCGATGCAATCGGTGAGTATCTTTTTCACTTCACGAGTAGAAACTTCCTCTCCCGAATCGGTTGACATCGATTCAGAAAAAAAGCTTTTTAAAGGAAAAACACCAAACGGACATTGCACATATTTGCTATTGGCAACCCGCGATATGGTAGAAATATCGAGACTCACTATATCTGCAATATCTTTAAGTATCATGGGCTTAAGGCAAGTGTCGTCGCCGGTCAGAAAATACTCTTTTTGATATTCCATTATGGCAGTCATAGTCAGCATAAGTGTGTTTTGCCTTTGTTTGATGGCATCAATAAACCATTTGGCTGAATCAATCTTTTGTTTAACGAAAAGAATGGTGTCTTTTTTTGTCTTTTTATCACTTCCTTCCGAATAAGTTTCCAGCATTTCGCTATAAGTGCGATTAATCCTAAGTTCGGGAATGTTTTTGGATGTTAAACTCAGTTCGAGCATTCCTTCATTATACGTTATGACAAAGTCGGGGATAATATATTGATTGGTGCGCGAAGTATCACTTAACGAATTGCCTGGTTTCGGATTCAGTTTCAGGATATATTCCATTGCCCGCTTTAGGTCTGCCTCACTGATTTCGAGCATCGCAATAATTTTATCATAATGTTTTCTGGAAAACTCCACAAAAGCCATCTGAAGAATTTGAATTGCCAGCTGAACATCTTTATGTTGATTTTCGAAACGTTTAAGTTGCAAAACTAAGCACTCCTGCAAATTGCGTGCTCCCACACCGGGAGGATCAAATTCCTGAATAATCTTAAGAACATGTAACAGCTCGTCGCTTGTTGTATTAATGTTTTGCGTAAATGCCAAATCATCGACTATGGCTTCCAAATCACGCTGAAGATAACCCGAATCATCAATATTTCCGATGATGTTTAAACCAATAAGATATTGAGTGTCGTTTAATTCATAAGTGCCTAACTGTTCGATCAGCGTTTCCTGAAAGCTTTTACCCGAAACAAACATGTTTTGCGAACTATATTCATCGTCGTCGGATGAATTATTCACCGAAAGTTTATACCCCGGAGTTTCATCATCGTCGAGGTATTCTGAAATATCAAAATCCTCATTCATGTCGGTTTCAGCTAATTCTAAATCAGAATTGGCATCATCATCAAAAGGGTCAATTTCTTCGTCTGAAAAGTCTTGTTCCGCTTCCGATTCATCTTCAAGAGCCGGGTTTTCTTCAAGTTCTTCTTTTATGCGTTGTTCGAGCGAAACCGCCGGAATCTGCAATAACTTCATCAACAATATTTGTTGAGGAGATAATTTTTGATAAAGTTTTTGTTGAAGTTGCTGACTTAACATTACAGGTCAATTATTGAATCAAAATTCAGCATTGTTGGGTGTGCGAGGAAAAGGAATCACATCGCGAATATTTGCCATCCCGGTAACAAACAGAACCAAACGTTCGAATCCTAAACCGAAACCACTGTGAGGAGCAGTTCCATAACGACGGGTATCCAGATACCACCAAACATCTTTTTCGGGAATATTCATTTCATGTATGCGATTCAGAAGCTTATCATAATTCTCTTCGCGTTGCGAACCGCCAACGATTTCACCAATTTTAGGAAAGAGAATATCCATTGCTCTAACCGTTTTTCCGTCCTCGTTTTGTTTCATATAAAACGCTTTAATGTCTCTGGGATAATCTGTCAGAATAACTGGTTTCCCGAAATGTTTTTCCACTAAATAGCGTTCGTGTTCTGATTGAAGGTCGATTCCCCATTCAACTTTAAATTCAAATTTTTGTCCCGATTTAATCAATATTTCAACGGCTTCAGTATAGGATAGTCTGATAAATTCCACTTCAATCACCGATTTCAGGCGTTCAATCAGTTCCTTATCATACATCTTATTCAGAAACTCCAAATCAGGAAGATTATGGTCGAGCACATAACGAATAATATATTTCAAACATTCTTCTGCCAAATCCATATTATCCTGAATTTCATAAAAAGCCATTTCGGGTTCAATCATCCAAAACTCAGCCAAATGACGTGGAGTATTAGAGTTTTCGGCCCTAAAAGTTGGGCCAAATGTATACACATTGGAAAGGGCTAATGCGCCCAGTTCGGCTTCAAGTTGACCCGAAACGGTAAGATTGGTTTCTTTTCCAAAGAAATCCTGAGTGAAGTCGATATTTCCTTCGGCATTCTTTGGAGGATTATGTGCGTCGAGTGTGGTTACCCTAAACATGGCTCCTGCACCTTCGGCATCCGAACCCGTAATGATAGGGGCATGGAGATAATAAAAATCTTTATCGTTAAAAAACTTATGAATGGCAAACGCCAATGCATGACGAACGCGCAAAACCGCACCAAAAGTATTGGTTCGTGGACGAAGATGGGCAATTTCGCGAAGGAACTCCAGCGTATGCCCTTTCTTTTGCAAAGGAAAAGTTTCGGCATCGGCAGTGCCATACACTTCAATCTGACGGGCTTGAATTTCTACTGATTGTTCTTTCCCGGGCGATTCGACTAACACACCAATCACACTGATGCAACTTCCGGTGGTTACTAACTTGATGGTGGCTTCGTCAAAATTTTCCAATTCGGCAACCACCTGAATACTATGAATTATTGAGCCATCATTCACGGCAATAAATGCAAGGGTATTGTTTCCGCGGCGGGTGCGCACCCAACCTTTAATATTGACTTCAGTTCCAACCAAATGATTTGAAGAAGCTTCCAGCAGTTTCTTCACACTATATCGTATTCTTTTTTCCATAACTAAGCGTTAAATTTCTTTGCAAAAGTAAGGAAAAATCTGTGAATGTCGGAGTCTAATCTTTCATTCGATTTCTTTTGGCTGTAAAAGAGACTATTTTGATCAATTTGATTTGACTTGATTTTTCAATATTACATAAAATCTATTGAAATTAAAATGAAAAAATATTTTTCAACTCAGGCAACCTTTATGTTATATTTTGTGTCTTGTAGAAGTAAACATTAATTTTATTTATATGAAAAAACCATTTCCAGTTAAAAACGTTCCTGTTGATCCTGCAGATGTTACTTCAATTAAAGCAAACATTTCTGATTCAGCAGCACTTGCCCTCCCCACCAACATTGCGATTCCATCCGACCAGAAAAACTCATTTCCACTTTCCGGTCTAAAAAAAGAAGGCACAGTTTTGACAGCTTTGCAAACTGCCAAGGCTCATCCTGAAATTTTCCCACCTACTTTTAGTGTTTCAAATTTCGATGTATTTTACAACAACAGAATCATTTATGGTGATTTAAGAAAATCTGTTGGTGATTTCTACAAACAAATTGACGATAGCTATGTTGCTTACGGTATTTTAGAATCTGATGCTACCAATAATGTGTATGCATATTTAAAGATGGCTGCCGCCACTAATCCTGCACTTGAAGAAGAATTGGCAGAAATCGAAAAGTTTTATAGTAAAGGACCCAGAAAACCTGCCGTAACTTTCACGGTTCCAGCGGGTGGAAATATCGATGTTAACCATTGTTCACCCGGCACATCCATCACCAACAATGGCTCTACTCGTCTTGCATTAAATGCAGGAGGCGACCTGTCTCCGGCAATAAAACGTGTGGCTACTATTATTATCGAACCTAACAATTCGGTTAAAATTCCTACTTCTTATAATTCAATTAATATTCATAACCTCAGCACTACTGAATCAGGAAGTTTTAGTGTTAAAATAAAGCAATAATCTTCCTTTTATCCCTAAATAATCAAATTTAGAACCAGCCCGAAAAATGCAGTGAGAAAAGCATTTTTCGGGCTTATTTTTGTTAATATTGGCTAATTAGGCTTAATGGACATTTTTCAGGCTGCCGTGTTGTTCAAAGTCAATAAAACCG
>JBAWXL010000009.1:0-35352 GCA_037144095.1 Bacteroidota bacterium | reverse complement strand
GGTTTGTTTAATTTCAGTTTAAGCACGGTAATGTATTTGTCGAGCACCTTTTCGGGGACATCGATATACACCAAACCGGGAACAATACTCCACGATATTTTCCCCACCACTTTATGGTTTAGTTTTGTGCCATTGCCCAGTACGGTAATCTCTTCAATTGTATTATCGAGACCTTTCAGCATGATTTGACCACATGTTTTACCATGTAAAAACAGATAGAGCGTGGTGGAGTCTTTTGATAAGGTGGTTGGACCATAAAAATGCCCCTGAGGGATGCCCCCGATGGTATTGAAGATGGCTTCGCCGTTTTTCTTGTTCCAGGCACCCAGCTCTTTCAACACATTTATCTGCTCAGCAGGGATGGTGCCGTCTTCGCGCGGACCCATATCCAACAATAAATTTCCCCCGTTTGAAACGGCATCCACAAAAATCGAGATCACTTCGTAAGGCGTTTTCCATATCGTATCGTTTTGGTAACCCCAGCTTTCGTTGGTGGTCATACAGAGCTCCCACCAGTTAAATTTCGGACGCGAAACGGGGAAGTTTTGTTCAGGGGTATCGTAGTCGCCATAGCCCTGAAGCCGCCCGTTGATGATGGCTTTGGGGTTACTGCTCAGGATGATGTTGCGCACTTTCTCTGCTTCCCATTCTTCGGCGCTGTGTTCCCAATCGCCATCAAACCACCACAAATCGGGTTTAAGTTGGGTGCTGATTTCTTTAATTTGTCCTTGAAAAAAGTGACGAAATTTATTCCATCTTTCATAATCGTCGCTGATTTTATAACGCGAACTGTCTTTGAGGAAGCCCGGGTAATCGGGATACGACCAATCGATTAGCGAGAAATAAGCACCACATTTAATTTTGCGTTTCCGAAGCTCATCGAAGAAAGGTTTTATCATATCGCGTTTTGCAGGGGTAGCTTTTACAATGCTGAGGTCGTTCATTTTGGTGTCGTACATCGCCACGCCATCGTGATGTTTGGTGGTGATAACAGCGTAAAGTGCACCACTTTCCTCAATCAAGTTTGCCCAGGCGGCAGGGTCATAATTTTTCAGAGTGAAGCCTTTCAGTTGCTTCATATAGTTAAGATGGCTAATGTGTTTGTTGTGAAAACTCCACGATTCGCCAATGCCATCTACCGCATAAATGCCTTCATGAATGAATATTCCGAGCTTTGCATCGGCAAACCATTGCATTTTGTCTTTAATATCTTTGGGGTCGATTTTCGGTTGGGCAATGCTGCAAAGGCTGCACAACAAGATTATTGCAGCAATGAGCATCTTAATTGAAAGGTTTTTTTTGTGTTTCATTTGATTTGAATTTGAGCCCATAAAAATATAAATAATATTGATAAAATGGCTTAAGAAAAATTTACTTTTTTCATTGGCTAAATTTAATGCGAAAATACAATTCATAATTAACCGCATCTTTAAACTCATAAATTGAAATCTGAAAAAAGAATTTAAAAATACGCATCAAGGGGTAATGCTACTTTCTACCAAAGTAAAATTCCATTTCAATTACTTATTTAATTTTTTATTCCTGTTATATTGAAGCTATTAATATAGAATCATACAGATAATTTATTTTAAATTGAAAATATTTTCAACAAAAATTCAATGAAAAACGTTTTTTTTAATATACATTTGTATTCTAATTCAATTAAGTTGTTCGACAATTATGCATCTTAAATATTTAGTCTTCAGTATTTGCTTATGGATATGTCTCGCATTCAATGCAACAGCTCAAACCTATAGCTATAAGCACTTTACCATTCTCGATGGCTTGGTGCAAAATCAGGTGATGAATTTGTATCAGGACCACCGTGGATTTATTTGGATAGGCACAAAAGGAGGTGTTAGCCGTTTCGATGGTGTTCATTTTAAAAATTATACATCTGCCGATGGTGTTCCTTTTGGCTGGGGTAATGGGTTCTTTGAAATTAAAAACAAACTGTATTATTATAGTCCGAATTGGTTGGCTGTGTTAAGCAATGACCAATTTAAACTTCTTTTTAAATTTAAAAAGCCTGAAATTTTCACAATCAAATTCAAATCTGATACCACTGAAGCATATATTTTATTTGGAAATAAAATATTATTAGCTAATAAAAGCGGAATTAAAAATATCTATTCAACTAAAGACGCATCTAATATTTCAATTGTTGGGTTTAATAATTTTCTTGGCAAAATATTGGTGTTGACAAAAGAAGGTATATATAGTTTGGATAACAGAAAACTCACTTTAGTTATCAACAAAAAAAATATTGAATTATTTCGTAACTGTGAGAATACTCTTTATTTTGCTGCAAGAAATACTGATTCCTCTGATAAATGTAGTGGTATATTTAAATATGCAAATGGTATTACGACTCAAATTTTTGAAATAAAATCAGAATCACGTTTTACAACATTAGATATCAACAGTGAGGGAAATATTTTTTTTCAGACAAGTGATGCCCATTGGAAAGTTATTGATAGCATGGGTAATTTGTTTGAAAATGATAAAATGTTGACGATTACAAGCCCTAATATGATCTGCGATCGAGAGGGCAATATTTTGCAAGGCTCCGAAACAGGTCTGTATGTAACCCAATCATTTGCCTTTAGAAATTACGGAGAGAAATCAGGCATCCCAACTTATATATGGAGCATAATGGAAACTAAAGATAGTGCTATGATCTTTGCTAACTTTAATGGAACACTATGTAGGATGAAGAACAACAATCCAACAATAATCCCCATTAAAAATTCTTTGAAAGGGAAAGATTTTTGTTTTTATATGAATGGGATGCGCAATAGCAAAGGCGAATGTATGTTACCTACCAATAAAAGTAAAGTCTTTTTTTATGATGGGCAAAAAATTGATGTATTAAAGTTCAAACATAAAAACATTGGTTTTAGCCCATTTTCTATGTACGAGGATACATCACAACAATGTGTGATCTTTGGACTTAATTGTGGATTGTGCATATACAACATGAACACAAAAGTTCAAAAATTTTGGGATTTGCCAAGCCAAAATATACTGTCTATTGAAGAAGATAAATTCCATAGAAAGTGGATTTGTTCTAATACAAAAATCTATTTATTAGAGCACGACTCATTAAATATTTTGAAGAGTAAAGGTTTTAAGAATGACATAGGAGTAGTATCTTGCAAACGCGATCAAAAGGGAAATATGTGGTTGGCAACTAAAAATGGTCTGTGTTTTTATAATTGGCAAAATGAATATAAAATTTCAAACGACCAATATTTCTTCATCTGCTTATATAAAAATAGATACCTAATTGCAGGCACAGTAAAAGGATTTCTGTATATCGATTTAGATGAATTTTATAACTATAACCCAAATTGTTTCAAATTTTTCGATCGAACCAATGGCTTTATTGGCATTGAATGCGGTCAAAATGGCACCTGTATTGATAGCAAAGGCAATGTCTGGATTCCTACCTCCGAAAGTGTTGTGAAATTTATGCCTGAAAAACTCAAAATGAATAAGGTCGAACCCTGCCTCAACTTATATTCTTTTGAGGTTTCTGATGTAAATTTGACCTGGGAAACCCTATTAAATGAATATGCTGACTTAAGCAAAACTCTTGATTTAACTTATGACAAACACAACGTTAAAATAGTATATCAAGGTATTTCCCTTTCTTGTCCTGAAAAAGTGAGATATAAAACCCGATTAGTCGGGTATGATAATGATTGGTCAGAAGCTACTAATGAAACCAGTATTGTATATACCAATTTATCTCCAGGTGATTATATTTTTGAAATTTTAAGTTGTAACAGCGATAAAGTATGGACATCAAAACCTTTACAAGTAAAATTTTGCATTCATCCCGCTTTCTGGCAAACATGGTGGTTTTTTACTTTATTTGTCATTCTGTTAGTTGGCGTCTTAGTTATGATTTTCAGATGGAGAACCGGAATTATAAAAAAACACGCTCGCGAGAAACAAGAAAAAATTCAGCTTCGTCTCAATTTACTGCAACAACAGTTCAATCCACACTTTATTGATAATTGTTTAAATTCTGTCAATAATTTGGTTTCTATGAATGACGAATTAAAAACAAATCAATATCTAAGCGATTTTTCAAGTCTGATGCGACTTTCTCTGAACAACTCTAATCAGGAATATATTTCTTTTGAAGACGAAATAGAGGGAGTTAGAAAATATCTTCAACTCGAATTTACAAACAATTCCGATCGTTTCACATACCATATCGATATTGACGATGCATTAAATCAAGACGAATTAGAAGTTACCCCTTCTATGGCGCAGCCTTTTATCGAAAACGCTATCAAACATGCTTTTCCAAATTTCCTCACAAAAAAAGGCTTTATTTCCATTAAGTATACGCCTACCTCTTTTGATTCTATAAAATGTACTATTACAGATAATGGCATTGGGAAAAACCAATCTATCCGAAACAAAACAGATTTGCAGAAACAGCGCATTTCAAAAGGAGAAATAATAGTAAAAGAAAAATTGGCATTGTATAACAGCATGCGGAAAACAAATTACACCATTGAAATTATTGATTTAGCTGATAACAGCACTGAAACCGGAACCAAAGTTATAATATTCATACCCATGAAACCAAAAAATAAAAAATGATACACGCTATAATTATTGATGATGAAATTGCTGGACGCGAAGTTCTTGCCAATTATATTTCCAAATATTGTAAAGATATCCGAATTGGAGCTACAGCTTCTGGGGTAAACGAAGGAGTAGA
Source organism: Bacteroidota bacterium (assembly GCA_037144095.1). Taxonomy (GTDB): domain Bacteria; phylum Bacteroidota; class Bacteroidia; order Bacteroidales; family CAIXTV01; genus CAIXTV01. The sequence goes on along the minus strand of JBAWXL010000009.1, from coordinate 30,608 downwards.
ACTAATTATAGAGTCAAATCCGGAACTTGTTTTTCTGGATGTTGAAATGAAAGATGGAACCGGTTTCGACTTATTGAATCAAATTGGCATAATAAAATTCAAGGTTATTTTTGTAACAGCCTATGAAAATTATGCCGTTAAAGCATTCAAATATAGTGCGAGCGATTATCTCTTAAAACCTGTGAACATAACTGAATTGATTGCTGCAGTTGAAAAGGTCAAGGATGAAATAAATGTAAAAACCGAAACACAAAACACCAAATTGTTAATGGATATTATTAACAATCAGGAAAAAGAAATCAATTCTATTGTCATAACAGATTCAAAAGGATTTAAAATACTTCAAATCAAAGACATTATAATGATAAAAGCAGATGGTTCCTGCACTCATTTTTATCTATCTGAAAACAAAATTGTTTCAAGCTCAAAAAATCTTGGATTCTATAACTATTTACTCGAAGGCAAAAGCTTTATTCGAACCCATAAATCATTTTTCGTGAATCATACTCATATTAAAGAATTTATCAATTCAGAGCAAACGATATTATTAAAAGAAAATCTGGCTGCACCTTTAGGCGATACCTACCACAAACAATTCACACAAAGGTTTCTAAAAAAATAAACTTCAAAAAATAACATCTTATTTTGGTCACTGAGCGTGTCGAAGTGCCAACACCTTGTTTCATCCCCAGTCACTGAGCATGTCGAAGTGCCTGCTTTCACAACCCTTCAAAATAATTCCAGGCAAACTCCAATTAGCAAGGTTAACATCTTTTTTCTCAGCAATACGAATATTATATCTCATAATATCCTTTCGTTTGTTAATTTGTCCCGTTCATAACGAATTTTCGCCCATTCGTTATTTAGCAATCACCTTATTTATCTTTTAAAGCCACTTTTGAATGCTAAAATATTTCAGTTTAAGCTATCACTTAGACTTTACTTTAGCCAAAATAATTAACAGTGGAAACAGATCCCACTTTAAAAAACGAACCCTCCTAAGGGGTATATTCTTGGGGGCGAATTCCGAAAAGCCTTATGAGTAGGTGATTAATAGTTTAATATTATGAAAAAGATTTTTCCGATTATTGTATTGCTTTCCTTGATTAGATTGAGCGGAGTCGCTCAAGTCCCAACAAATGATCTCGTTGCTTACTATCCTTTTAACGGCAATGCAAATGATGAAAGTGGAAGTGGTAACAATTGTAACGTAAATGGTGCAACTTTAGCATCAGATAGGTTTGGAAATCCAAATAGTGCTTATAGCTTTAATGGAGTGAATAATTATATTGAATCAATCAATAATTTTAACATTGTTAACGATTCTCCACGTAGTGTAGTTCTTTGGGTTAAAAACATTGCAAATCCAACAAGAAGAGAAGGTCTTGTTTATTGGGGTGTAAATTTGCAATATCATGCAAAAAACATGTTTTGCCTTCTTTATAATAACTCAGGTTTAAATTTCAATGGGTTTTATGCAGATGGTTCATTTTTGGATAGCATTCATGAGAATCAATGGTTAATGGTTGGTTATATTTATAGGGGTAATGGTAATTTATCTTTCTTTATAAACAATCAAATTGTTTATACTTGTAATTTGGGGGCAAGTTTAGCTACACCATTAACAAAATTAAAAATTGGATCAGAATCAGAAAATGATTATATGAACGATGAAGATTACTTTAAGGGTGTTCTTGACGATATTCGTATATATAATCGTATTCTGAATTACACAGAAATTGATTCTCTTTACCATTTAGGGGGGTGGAACTTGCAAGTTAATTTAGGCAATGATACCACTTTATGCCAGGGGCAAAGTATAACACTTCATACAAATCAGGTATTCACATCCTATCTCTGGTCAACAGGTGCTACAACACAAACAATAGATGTAAACTCTCAAGGTACATATTGGTTAAGAGGCACTGATGCCAATGGATTTAGCGCTTCAGATACTATTAATGTCACAGTATTAAACCCTCAAATAAACAATGGCTCTGATACCACAATTTGCCTGGGCGCTTCAGTAACCCTGCATTCACAATCATCATCCCAATTACCTTCCAATCTTCAACAAGGTTTAGTAGCATATTATCCTTTCAATGGAAATGCAAATGATGAAAGTGGAAACGGGAATAATGGGACAGTTTTTGGAGCTACCCCAACAAATGATAGGTTTGGAAATTCGAATAGTGCTTATAGTTTTGATGGTATTAATGATTCTATTAGTATTCCTTATAATTCATCCTTCTATTTCAACAATTCTAATTTCAGTATTTCATTTTGGGTATATTCTAATAATTATCACACTATTGAGGTATTTTTAGGACAAAACGAATATGCTGACCAACCAAAATGGTTACTATCTTATGGGCTACATTGGCTTGGCTCTAACCAAATTGGTTTTTATTATCATACTAATGAAAATCCTTATCCTGCTTTGTGGGTTGGTTGGGATTGGTATCCAGTATCAGGAGCATCATATTTCTTAACTTTTAAGCGAGAAGGAAATTTTCTTTTCTTTTATCAAAATGGTATTTTAATAGGTTCTCAGCCTTTTACAGACAATTTCCCTAATAGTTATGGGAACCTTGTTATGGGATGCTTATCAGAAATTGGGGGCAGTGCTCTTTTTAATGGATCAATTGATGATGTGAGTATTTATAGAAGGGCACTTTCATCATCTGAAATTAGTCAATTATATAATCTTGGAAATTCTAATACAGCTTATTCAAATTATTGGTCAACTGGTGATACCACTCAATCAATTACGGTTGCTCCCACACAAACAACAACTTATTATTGCACTGTGAGTGATGGCGTTAACAGTAGTGTGGATAGTGTAAGAGTGACGGTGAGTAACATCACTGCAAATTTATTTTCACAAGATACTATTCATGTTTGTGGGTCATCCTATTTACTGGATGCAGGGAGTGGATATACCGGATACAATTGGAATATTGGAGAAACAACACAAAGCATTTCAGTTAATACAAGCGGTTGGTATAAATGTAGTGTTACTCAAGGAAGCTGCACAGCAAAAGACAGCATTTTTGTTAGCTTAATAAATGCCAATATCATTCAAAATGATACAACTATTTGTGCAGGATCTTCTATTTCTCTATCTGTTTCAAGTAGTGGAGGTGTTTCGCAAGCAGTTTGCAATAAAACAGACCTGCCTCTTAACCTTCAAAATGGGTTGGTTGCTTACTATCCTTTTTGTGGAAACGCAAATGATATTAGTGGAAATGGGAATAATGGGACTGTGAATGGGGCAACGTTGACAAGTGATAGATTTGGAAATGCAAATAGTGCTTATAGTTTTGATGGCGTAACAGCAAAAATTACTAACCTTCCAATAGTAAATGAGAGGTCGATTTCAGTGTGGATAAAAGTTGATACTACAGTTAATTGCGGTTATAGTATTTATACGGGAGGCACAAATGATGCTTTTCAACTTTACTCATTAAGGATTTATAAAAATGATGCTACCTCTCCATATCATAATCCAAGAAAAACTGATGGTCACAGTTGGGGTATTGGATTTGAAAGTGTACATACTGGCGTTTATGTTCCGTACGATAATATTGTTAATGGATGGCATCACATTGCTGTTAGCTGGGATGGTAGTAATAATGTAACAATGTTTGTTGATGGAGTTGCAACACAATTTGCATATTTATATAATGCTTTTCTATGGCCAGGTGATTGTTTTTATGGGACAAATAGCCAGCCATATATTTTACCTTATTCTTTTTCACCAAATAATAGTGTTACTAGAACAATTGGAGATCAATCTACAATTACTAATCCAACATTCAAATTTAGTGGGTTGATAGATGATATTCTTATTTACAACCGTACACTTTCATCATCTGAAATTAGTCAATTATATAATCTTGGAAATTCTAATACAGCTTATTCAAATTATTGGTCAACTGGTGATACCACTCAATCAATTACGGTTGCTCCCACACAAACAACAACCTATTATTGCACGGTCAGTAATGGAATAAGCAGTTGCATGGATAGTGTTAGAATAATAATTAATTCAACACCTCCCCCATTAGGAGATGTGAATCAATCATTTTGTTATGCAACCAGTGTTGCAAGTTTTATTGCTACAGGTTATTCAATTCAATGGTATGATTCTGCTTCAGGTGGAAATCCTATCCCATCTACTGATTTCCTTATTAATGGGAAAATGTATTATGCAAGTCAAACTATTGGAGGTTGCGAAAGCAAAAGCAGATTGGCTGTTACAGTAACCGTTTATCCAAGCTCAATTGTTATATCAAAACCAGTAACAAATATTAGTTCTAATGGGGCAATATTAAACGGAGAACTTACTTCAAATTGCTTAAATCCAACTGATATTCATGGATTTATATATGCAACACAGGCTAATCCAAGCTTTACAGATACATTGAGTACAAAAATATTTTCAGGAAGTGGTGAAGGTACTTTTGCTTCATCAGTTACTTTAATTCCCAATACTCATTATTTTGTGAGAACTTTTGCTATAAATTCAATTGATACGGTTTATGGTGATATTATAGCTTTTAATACCGGAATTTGGCCCTTTTTTAATCTCGAGCTACGAAATGATGTTCAGATTTCGCCAAACGAATATCAATTTGATATTTATCTGCTTCATACCGGAAACTATTTGACTCCTCTAAACTTTGAACTCAGTAATCTACAAATAGGAATTTATGTAAACGATTCAATTCGTAATGGTGGAACTCTAATTGATTCCTTGGTTTATGGCTCTACTTTAGATATTAATTCTGTCCAACAACAGACTCAAGCTAATCTATCAATTGGAAATTCTATCCCAAATAAGTGCATTAAGATTGCTGGGAAATCAATATCGGCAGGGATGGGCACTATTATTTCTAAAACAATGGGGACAAAAGTGATGCGAGTGCGGCTTATAAACAGCGTCCCATTTGGACTGGCTCATCCAAACTTAATATTTGTGCCTGCCAGTAGTAATGGTTTAAATTATCCTACAAAAACCTATGCTTTTATGGGCACAACTTCAATTAATATATCAGCAAATGGAACTTTTGTGACTTCAGGATTAAACAATCCTATACTTAATTTGGCTTCAATGACCGGAGGAGGTGTATATTGCACTGGTGGAGTTCCTGTTGCAATAGGTATTACTTATTCTCAACCAGGATTTAACTATCAATTGAAAAAAGATGGCGCAAATTATGGAAGTCTTGTTGCTGGCACAGGGAGTCCTTTGACATGGAATGTTACCGAGGCCGGCACATATACTTGTTCTACCGGAACAATAGGCTTAATTGGAAATGCAATTGTTACAGTGAGCAGCACAAATGCCCCAACCGGAGATACCCTTCAAACATTTGTCGCAACTTCTACAATAGCTAATTTAGCTGCCTCAGGCATGGCATTAAAATGGTATAGCGCTGTAATAGGAGGAAATTTATTGACGTCTAATACTATAATATTGAATGGGAATAATTATTTTGCAAGTCAAACTATTGGCGGTTGTGAAAGCAAAGATAGATTCAAAGTTAAAGTAACAATTTTGAAAAAAATCAACCTTCATCTTATTCTGGAAGGACTATTTGATATTAATTCTAACAAAATGGTTGAAGCGTCTGAAATTGATTGGGACACAGGTTTATCATTTGCTAAATATGGAAATGGAGTCGCAGATAAAATAGATATTGAACTCCATAATGAAAATTCACCTTTTGGCTTAATTTTTAGTATTCAAAATGTTGATCTATCAACTGACGGGCTTGCCTCTTTTAATTTACCTCCTTTTAAAAATGGAAATTATTTCATTAAAATATGTAATCGAAATCATCTTGAAACTTGGTCGGCTTTACCTGTTTCTTTTAACGATGTTATAATTGACTATTATTTTAATTCGGCAATAAATCAGGCTTATCAAATACCCGGGGGTATAGATCCGCAAACTCTAGTTGCTTCTGGGTTATACGCTTTTTATCTTGGTGATTTAGACCAAAGCCTAAATGTAGATTTCGATGATTTCAATCTATTTGAACCCTATTTGACCAATGGAACTTATGGCTTAACCATATCCGATTTTAATGGAAATGGTTTATGCGACTTCGATGATTTCAATCTATTTGAACCCCGACTTAATGAAGGTCCCTTTTCGCAGTATCCTGGAATGCCATAGTGTTGCACTACTTTAATATTTGAAATATATTCATAACCTATTATCTATTTGTGTTTTATAAACCTAATAGGGGCTTCAAACCTATTAGGTTTATTATTAATCCATTCGTGTAATTATCACTCAACTCCATTAGCAACTCTCTGGATTAAAACACCATCATTTGCATTTATCCTCCCAATAAATGCAGAAAAAACAATAGCAACAAAGCACCTATTATGATTATGAATAGAAATTTCTTGGTTTGCAAATATCCCGTTTTTTATTAAAAAGTAGGATCAAAACTAAAGCTATACCTACAAAACCCAAACCCATGCCAAAAGAACCAACCCCAGATGAAAAACCCAAACCAAAATGCCTAATCAGCATACCTTTGGGCGCTAATTCTGATACTTATTATGAAGATATATTTATTCCGGCAATAGAAGAAGCAGGCTTTATTGCAATTCGGGCAGACGACTTATATAGTGCTGGAGATAAGCTAAACAATATAGGAATTTCCACAAAAGAAGCCACGGTTCTGCTGGCAGACCTAACTGGCAAAAATGCAGTCGTACTATACCAATTAGGTCTTGCACATGCAATTACTAGGGCTGTAATTTTAATAACAGCATCAATGGAAGATGTCCCTTCTGATTTAAGAACCCTTAGGGTGATAGATTATGATAAGAATCTTTTAAAATGGGACAACCTATTACAAAAAAAAATAACCCATGCATTATTAGAAATCTCAAAAAATCCCTATTTTGCCATTGCTCCAACATTTTTCGAAAGCGAAAATGCTGAAAAACAGGAGTGAGTCCAATGCTTAAAGATTTGTTATTAATAAAAAATGAAATCGATTTATTTCAATAGGAAGTAAAGCTGATATATGACAGTATTGAAACTCGAAAACCGGGCGAACCTTTATGTCAACCACAAGTATTATTTTTAATAAGAAACAACCTGAAAAACGGAATAGACGAAGACAAAATTGCTGAGCAACTTCAACCTATGGGTGCTTCACGCGAATGCGTAAACCGTATGATTGCTGAAATCAAAAAAGAATCAAATGAAAACCAATAACTCCACCCAGCTAATCCCTTTGGGTATCTGATCATTTGCAGCAATCGAGTCCAACTCACTACCAATCTTTAATTGAACTATCCAAATCAACATCCTTTGATGATGTAATCCAAATTATGTAGTTCAATTATATTTGTATCTGTTTTTCACATAACAACCGATTACGCTGGGCAGTTCAAAAATAAATTGAGAAAAATAGATGATGCTTAAGATTTTTTAAAATTTCCGCATCAATCAAAAGCAATTCCATCCTATCCCTTTTTTATCCTATTTACCCATTCGTTATTTTATTCCACCTGTTCATGCCTAATTTTCACCCGTTCATTATTTTATTGCTCACAATTAAATTCGCTCTTGCTATTTTTGAATGATTTTAAATTTCAAACATGAACAAGCTTAACCCCATTTCCTATTTATTTCCACATAACTCAACTAAGGGTCAAAGCATTGCAAATACGATTTTCACCATAAGCTTTAATCATCCCTCAATTTCCAATAGCCACTACCTTGCTTCTCTTCCAAACACATCTAATCAGACCACTTACCCCGAACATCTTACATACCCCTCATTTTCTTACATTTACAACAATTCATTAAGCCCAAAATTAAGTGAAGTACAACTTCATGCATATGAAGTACAACTTGACGCAAATGAAGTACAACTTCATGCATATAAAGTACAACTTCATGCATATGAAGTACAACTTGACGCAAATGAAGCTCAACTTCATGCATGTGAAGCACAACTTCATGCAAATGAAGCTCAAATTAATGTAAGTGAAGCTCAAATTAATGTAAGTGAAGTTCGTCCAGCTTTAAGTGAAGTTCAACTTTATGCATTTGAATCACCTCTGACTACAAGTGAAATGCAACTTTATGCAAATGAAGAACCTCCGGCTACAAATGAAGTACGACATCACGAAAATGAAGCCCAGCTCATTAATCTTGATGTATTTTTATCTCTCTTTTCAAATTCATTCAAACAAAATAATTAAAACCCATTTAAAATGAACAAATTTCAAACTGTCCGCTATTTTTCGCTAAAGAAAGCACAAGATTTCAATACAATCCATAGTGTAATTCTGGCTCTCATCCTCGAATATGCTTATTTTGTAGCTAAATTAAATAATGTAGTAGCCCGAATCGAAGCTGCTAAACAAAAACAGGCAACCTCTTCTACATCAGCCACCGGACAAAAAGAGACCTTTAAATTGGCTATGGCAATATTAGTAATTCAATATGCTTTTCGTTCTTCAGCCAAAGCATTCATACTTGATAAAATTGAATTATCTAATAAACTCAACAAAGAATTAACCTATATTATGGATGTCGAGGCTTCTTTAGCATCCGACCGAGCAACCGACCTTAAAAAACTCATGTTCACCAACCTCAGCATCCTCGATAATCTGACTTCATCTGATATCACCTCAATGGAAGATGCTATCGAAGCATTCACAAATTATATCGAAGTACCCAAAGAACTCATTTCAGATAAAAAATCCACTGGCACTCTACTTATTCCTGAATTACTAAACGAAGCCGATATTTATAAAGAATTTATGGGAAAACTTATCTTTTCTTACCAACCCACCTTACATCCTGATTGGGTTGAGTTTACAAAAGTTGGCACACCTTCGGGAGTTCGTCATACTTCCTTGGTGATTAAGTGTACAGATATTAATGCTAATATCCCTTATAAAGGAGTAATTGTCACCATCACCAATGGTGTTGATACTCATATAAAGAAAAGCTCTGCTAAAGGATATGTTCGTTTCTTCAGCCTCCCAAATGCCCTATGGAAAATTACCACTGAATATCCAACTTACGATTCAATTGTTTTAGAAAACATTCCTACCGATCAAACAAAAATTACAAAACTCGACCTTAAACTCCAGAAAAGCGGTCTTCCCACTACAGGCAGTTTCCTGATCACCTGCAAAAACAAGGATACTGACCAACTCTTTTTAGGTTTACACGCAACCATAACTGCTAACAATCAGGTCATCAACGCCAATTCCGATGCGCAGCTTTTCGCCGAAAATCTACTTCCAGGCGATTACAGCATCTTGGTTTCTGGGTCCAACATTAACACCCAAACCTTTCAAATATCCATCACAGCCGGTAGTCAAACAACTGCCACCTTCCCTATCGACCCAACTCCACCAACAGCCTAAACTTCAATAATCTACTTTCTTTAACCCCCATAACCCCGTAATTCACCAAATGCTCACCCTTTTTTAAAAGGCTGAGCAAACTGTAATACATCATCAAGACTTACCTTTTTGTCGCAAAGTATAGCCAGGCGTTCCACCACATTGTGCAGCTCGCGTATATTTCCGGTCCAGGGATATCTTTTCATTTCTTCGATGGCATCGGCGTCGAAAGTGAGCAGGGGTTTGCCCTGATGCTGGCAAATATCGGTCATGAAATAATCGATTAATAAGGGAATATCGTCTTTGCGCTGGCTCAGGGCGGGTACTTTTATCAGTATTACACTTAGGCGGTGGTATAAATCTTCGCGGAAATTATTTTTCTCTACTTCTTCGAGCAAATTTTTGTTGGTGGCGGCAATCACCCGCACATCAACTTGTATGTCTTTATCGCCCCCAATGCGCGAAATTTTGCTTTCCTGCAAGGCACGTAATACTTTTGATTGTGCTGAAAGACTCATATCGCCAATTTCGTCTAAAAACAAAGTGCCTCCATCGGCTTGCTCAAAATTACCTTTTCTTTGCTTGATAGCCGAAGTGAAAGAACCTTTTTCGTGACCGAAGAGTTCGCTTTCTATAAGTTCGGAAGGAATAGCCGCACAATTTACTTCAATAAAAGGATTGCCACTGCGTTTGCTTTTTTCGTGTATCCAGCGGGCAACCAGTTCTTTTCCGGTTCCATTTTCACCCGTAATCAGCACACGGGCATCAGTGGGTGCCACTTTTTCAATCATTTCTTTAATCTGCTGAAGGGCTTTCGATTCGCCTGTCATTTCATATTTGCGGGAAACCTTATTCTTTAGCACCTTAGTTTCGTTGAGCAAATAAGATTTGTCCATGGCATTTCGCACCGTAATCAGCAGTCGGTTGAGGTCGAGGGGTTTCGAAATATAATCGAATGCCCCTTTTTTAATGGCTTCGACCGCTGTGTCGATGTTGCCGTGGCCCGAAATCATCACTACGGGTACATCATAAGATTGTTCGATTTTTTCCAATACCTCAATTCCATCCATACGGGGCATTTTGATGTCGCAAAACACCAGATCGAATTTATTGGTTTTCATCAATTCGAGCCCTTCGATGCCATCGGGGGCATCCATTACTTCGTATTTTTCATATTCAAGTATCTCGCGCAAGGTTCGGCGGATGCTGTTTTCGTCGTCGATGATTAGTATTTTTGTCATTTTTTTATGTGCTTACAAGCCTGCTTTTTTAAGTATGTTTTGTGGAACGGCTTTTTTGTTTAGCAAAAGGGCAATGGTTTTCAGACGGACATAATTTTCCGATATATAAATAAATCCACCAAGGCTGTTGCTTTCACATCCCCATGAGTTTTTTGTTTTAAAATAGATATTTCCCTGTGTGTCTTTAACCATCCCCACAATGTGCATCAAATGATCGTCGGTAGTGGAGTAATTGTCGAATGCCTGCTGGCGAAGTTCAGGGGTTATGTTCATTTCGGGTTCTATTTTCACACCCGTATTTTCTTTTTCTTCTTTATTTTTATCTTCCCAACGTTTTGCGGGGACAATGGCAATGAGTTTTTTGTTCATGAATTCTCTCTCGCTTACATCGCCATCCCATGCCACTGTGTATCCGTTTTCGATACTGTTTTTAATAAGTGGAATAAGATCATCTAAAGGTAGATTCAAATAGTTGCTGTTGTATGACCAATTATCAGCAACCTCCAAACGGCAAAAAGAATAAAATGGATGATGGATAAAAGAAGTTATTTCGATATAATCTTCCGGATGAATTCCGCTTTCTTCTGAAAATGATTTAGGAGTGTAGTTTTTCCCTTTATAAATAAAGGAGTCGGGTTCTTTTCCCAGATAAGTGTCTAAAATAGCAGTGAAAGCTTTGAGCCAAATGCTGCTCAACTGATCGTTTTTTATCAGTTTTTCAAGAAAAGATTTCAATTCGCCATCCAATTCCTCATTGTCGGGTTTAGTTTTGCCAGGCAGTAAACCCAAATAAACTTCACGGGGGACAAAGCCTTTTTGCTTAATCACATCCATTACATCGTGTGCCTGACCTCCTTCGCCAAATTCGGTGTTTCCGTGTAATCTCACATAACTAATTGCTTTACTAATGTATGCATTACGAACAAAATACATTTCAGAAACGGCAGTATCATTTTTCCCTAAACGTAAAAGTTCAGATTCAAGAAAAGAAGTAGTTGCAAAACTCCAGCAGGTGCCTGATTGAAATTGATTTTTAACGCTGGTGGTTTTTATTTCTTTAATTAAAGTGAAATTGTAATCCTGATTTTCAGTTGTTTGCGCCTGAGAATTAGAAATTAAAGAAATAAGAAGAAAAAGATGAATAGCAAATCGTTGAAAGAAAAGATGTAATGAAGTCAGCATAAATTATAATTTTGATTTGCGACAAAGATAAAGTAGAATTAGATAAGTATGAATTTCTATTGAATAAAATTACTAAAATTCGATTATTTTTGCTGGCGAATAATGTTTAAGACTAAAGACTATCAGGCAGAAGTAAAGTAACGGAAAAATATTTTTTCCCTTTAGCATCAAAAATAAAAAATAAGAAAAGCATCTAAAAATTAGAAATATTTATTTCAAGGCAGCAAAAACTGTCTTTTTCTATTATTAAATCATTATTTTCATTAGAAAACAGATAAAAAAGGCTTCAAAAAGGCATATTTTGGCATTACAGAAAGATAATATTCCCTCCATTTTTAGCCTGAATTGGCTGATAAATTTACCGTTAACTTAATTTTTATGACCGTTTACTTATTTGCATTTGACTATTTTAAAAAACATATTATCTTTGTCGTTTGAAAAAACAATCAATTTCAACATAAAATGAAAAATAAAAAATTACTCATCAGCATCACAGCTATTGCATTAGTGGCTGTTATAGTGTCAGGCATCACTCTCCAGACAGGGAAAAATAAACTCTATCAACCAAGGAGTTTTGCTACTAAATTGCTAAGTCAAAACATCAAAGGTGCAGTTCAATGGTTAGCATTGCTGCGAAACGATCCAGCCACCGGAACCGTCGATCCTACCCTACTTTTTAATGCCCGTAAATTAGTAGATTTAATGCAGGCAAATCAAACTAAAACTATAGGTTTAGATTGGGAAGAAATGGGTCCAAATAACGTTGGTGGGCGTTGCAGAGCAATTTTATTTGATGTAAACAACCCTTCTATTATGTACGCAGGTGGTGTTGGCGGTGGTTTGTGGCGTTCAACTACCAGTGGAACTTCCTGGGTGAAAGTTGTCGGAATTTCTGACAATTTAGCGGTTACTTCTATTGCACAAGCACCTACCGGAGAAATTTATGTAGGAACAGGAGAGGGACTAGCACAGCCTTCAGGAATTAATTTCAATACCGGCCAGGTAGGTGGTGGAATTTATAAATCGACAGACGGTATTAACTATGCTGTTTTGCCTAATGCTAAGCCTACTCTCCCTATTACAAGTGGAAATATTAATTCAATTAATTGGGCGCTTATCAATAGGATGGCAGTATCTCCTGTAACAGGTGTTATTTATGCTGCAACAACCAATGCATTAAAAATGTCGTCAGATGGCGGCACAACATGGAAAAGTGCAAAAGGCATGAATGGTCCATTGTTAGCTACCATAGGTGGTTGCACTGATGTGAAAGCAGCTTCTGATGGAACTATTGCTGTTGCAACCGGTTCATCAATTTACATTTCAAATACCGGAGCCGACTCTACTTTCATTAAACGTTCAGGAGGTGTTAATCAAATTCCGGCAAGTGGTGTTGGTAGAGTAGAAGTTGCTATTGCTCCTTCTAATACTAATATTATTTATGCTTGTGCAGCAGCATCTGATGGTTCATTATTTGGGGTTTACAAATCTGAAGATAAAGGGTTAAATTGGCTCCAAATTGCCCCAGGGGGAAGTGCTAATTTAAATGTTTTTGGGGATAATAAGCAAGGCTGGTATGATAACGTAATAGCTGTTTCACCAATTGATCCTAACAAAGTTTTTGTTGGAGGAATTGATATGTGGGAAGGTGTTAAAATTCAGGATGGAGCACCTTATAGCTGGACAAATATAACTGAATGGTTTAATGAAACCAGCACACATTTTGTACATGCCGACCATCATGCTTATGTATTTCATCCAACTAACCCAAACGTTATGTTTGTGGGCTGTGATGGTGGTATTTTCAGAACACAGGATGAAGGTTTAACATTTGCTCCATTGAATAAAAATTTCAATGTAACTCAATTTTATGCTGTAGCTGCTAGTTATAATGGCTCAGTAATGGGAGGCACACAAGATAATAGCACTCCTTATATTAATTTTAATGGTAACGATTCCATGGCAGCCAAAGTTTTATTTGGAGGTGATGGTGGTGCTGCCGCATTTTCAACAATACATTCCAAAGCATTGTTTGTAAGTACTTATAATGGACAAATGGGTCGTTCATCAGACAATGGCAATGTGTTTAGCAAATATGAAGAAATGTTTACTTCTCGCTGGGTTACACTTAGTGGAACTACCTATACCTGGAATTTTGGGGCTTCATTTGTAACTCCATTGGTATTATGGGAAAGCATTAGTGATTTAAGTAGTCCTGATTCAATTACATATAAACCCACAAGTCATATTGGTGCCGGGACAAACTTAACTTTAAGAAGTGGAAACGTGAGTTACCCATTCAATTATACTACAGCCATTGCACTGGATTCAGGGTCAAGCTACAGAATTCAAGATCCTGTTCAGGCAAAGTTATTCCTCGGCATTCAAGGTGGTGTGTTAATGACAAGAAAAGCTCTTGATTTTTCAAAAACTCCGGTTTGGATGCAAATATGTAAGTTCTACAACAATGATGTTGTTCAATCATTGGCTTATACCAGAGACGGAAATACCCTATTTGTAGGTACTCAAGGTGGAACCATATACAGAATTTCTAATATTTCTGCTTCTATAGATTCTTTAAATTCTGATTTTACCAGTTCAGGTTGTGTTATTACAAAAGATTCTTTAGGTAATTTCGGCAGACCTATTACTTCAGTATCTGTAGATCCAAACGATGCAAACAGAGTTACACTGACATTGGGAAGTTATGGTAATTATACTTCCTGGATTTATTTATCAGAAAATGCAACTGCTGCAAATCCAACCTTTGCTGCTAAACAAGGCAATTTACCTCAAATGCCGGTCTATGCTTCACTGATAGTATTAAATCATCCGAATGAAGTAATTATTGGTACTGAATATGGAATGTTTGCAACTTCTGATATCTCTGTTGCTAATCCAGTTTGGACAATTGAAAACGGAGGTCAATTTTCTGACAAAGTTCCAGTGTTTATGATTACACAACAAACTAATAATTTCCCTTTCAAAACAGTAACCACTCTCGATCCTAGTGGTAATCCTGTTACAACAACCTTTGCAGGAACTTCAAATTATGGCACTATTTATATCGCTTCTCACGGAAGAGGAATCTTTGCTTGTAAAAAATATTTGGGCATCAGTAAATATCAATCAACTGCTGATGAAATGCCTACATTAAAAGTTTATCCAAATCCGGTATCTGATTTTGCAAATATAAACTTCACAATTCCTCAATCAGGAAATGTTATGATTAATATTTATGATTTAAGCGGTAGAATTGTAAAATCTCAAGATATGGGACATCAAGCTAAAGGAACAAATAAATATACTTTGGATTGCACGGGATTCCAAAATGGAACTTATATCGTACAAATGATTAGCGGAGCTAAAAAGGTTTCCGGGAAATTTATTGTAAACAAATAAAGTTAATTTACAAATTAAAAAAGACCGTCCTGATGATTCAAGACGGTCTTTTTTTGGCCAAAATAATTTCTTAGAGGGTAGCTGAATTTCGCTGTTTAAGTTGTTCGAACATTACGATGGCTCCTGCGACCGAAACATTTAGAGAAGCAATGTTTCCAAGCATAGGAATGTTGAGTAAGTGGTCGCTGAGTTTTAACAAATCGGTTGAAATACCATTTTCTTCAGAACCTAAAAGTAATACATTAGGAACATCCATTGAAACAGTATGGTAAATTTCGTTTCCTTTCTCAGTTATGCTACAGAGTATCAACCCAGAATTTTTAAGATATTTCAGGGTGGAATACAGATTAGGAGTGCGACAGACAGGTATCGACATCAAGGCACCGGCAGAGGTTTTAATGGCATCCTGATTGATTTGGGCAGCCCCTTTTTCAGGTATCAGTATTGCATGTACTCCTGCGCAACTTGCAGAGCGAGCCAAAGCGCCAAAATTGCGAACATCTGTAATTCTATCCAATGCAAGAATAAATGGAACTTCCCCATTCTCATAGATTGTTGGTAGAAGTTGAGTAATGTCCTGATAAGTAATTTCAGACATATAACCAATTACCCCCTGATGGTTTTTGTTTTGATAATGCTCAAACCTTTCGGGAGGAATAAGCCGATAGGGAACTTCAGCTTTTCGTAAGAGGGTGAGCAACTCATTAATGTTTTCGCCCCGATTTCCTTTTTGAACGATTACTTTTTCAATGTCTTTTCCTGCTGCTATGGCTTCGATTAGAGGACGAATGCCATATATTAAACTTTCTTTTTTCAAATCTTTATGTGTTTATTAAATTATTGTCGCCAACTGTCAACCCCCTGATACCAATAATATTTTAGAGATGCATTTCGCTCTAAACGAAAATCGTTATCGCAAAACGGATTAATAACTTTTGTGAAATTGTAACTAATTGAGAGGGAATTTTTATCGGTTCCATATATCCATTTTTCACCATCGCTGCCAAGATATACGATGGTAGGGGGTCCAAAAACAATGTAAATCATACCTCTATCGGTTTTCCAACCTTCAGTATAAGAAGTAAAATATCGATTGGCTTCTTGCACCCGGTTGTAATAATTTCTAATAAGTTTTTGTGCTCTTTCGGGCGTGCCTGCAATGCCGAGCCAAAACTTATCAATTGCATTCTTTTTATCTTTAGACTGAATCATTTCGTCAAATTCATTTTTGGTGGTGATATAACGTGTTGAAGGAATCATATCTTCAACAGATTCGACTTCAGGAAAAGCTTTACGATAGGAGAAAACCGAGTATCCTTCTGATGTCATTGTGTCAGTTTGAAAATGATAAAATGAATTTTCCGAAATGCTAATTAGATCCGCTTCACCATTAATAACTGAAATTGTGAAGGTACTATCAGGATGATAATCGAAAGGTTTAATTAATGATTCAGAGAATGGAGGCTGAGCGATTGGGAAGTTTCTTTTATATACTTTTACGAACAGCATTGTGGCAGGCAACAAAGTTTTTAGATATATCTTCTTGTTAGGATAAACATAATTTCCAGGCAAATAGTTCTTATTCTCATCAAGTAAAGAGAAATAAAGACGATTGGCTTTTTGGCTTCTGTTGATGTTTTGAATGTAGGTATATGATTGTTTGCTATTGTAATCAGTCAGGGTGATTTTTAATATATAATCATTCTCCAAAAGTGTTTTAACAATGAATTCATGCTTATTTGATATTGCCAAACCATAATAAAGCGAATCGCTATTGTTGTTCGAGGCACTGTCAATAAGATGATATGACTCCAGAGAAGGATACAATTGATACATTATATTATAGGATGCCTTAGGTTGCGCATTTTCGCTTTTCTTTTTGTATTGCAAATAATTGAAAGCCACAGAAACCTGAAGCAGAGTAGTCGAATCGGAAGTGTGAAAAACATGTGGTTGCATGATGAGACAGCGGGTATTATTTGAATATAGCTCAGCCATATTGGTGTATGCAAGCCTTCCTGTTGTATAACATCCCGTTAGTAATATTAGGAAGGCAAATAGTATGTAGTTTCCTTTTTTCATAGATTAAAATATCGTGTTTTCTTCGTCTAACAGAAACTTTTCGGGGATAGACTTGGTAGCTTTGCTCCCCAGTTGTTTCATCTTTTCTACTTTACTTACCAAGTTGCCGCTACCTGTGCTTATTTTCTTTTGTCCATCGCTGTATGTGTTTTGCAACTTGTTTATCTGTTCACCTAATCTTTCATAA
Organism: Bacteroidota bacterium; assembly: GCA_037144095.1. Classification (GTDB taxonomy): domain Bacteria; phylum Bacteroidota; class Bacteroidia; order Bacteroidales; family CAIXTV01; genus CAIXTV01. The sequence continues at coordinate 13,112 of JBAWXL010000009.1, read as the reverse complement.
TCAGTGAGAAAACCTTGTAGTTTATCATATAATGAACCTCCCAATTCGGCAATTTCTAATGCATTGCGGTTCTGCTTTTCTGTTTTCCACATGGAGGCTATGGTGCGTAGGGTTGCCAGTAAAGTGGTGGGGCTTACGATGACTATTTTCCTGTCCCAGGCATAATTAAACAGTTCCAAATCGTATTGAACTGCAAGGCTGAAAGCGGCTTCAATTGGCATGAATAATAATACAAAATCTGAAGTATGGATTAAATTACCGGTTTCATAAGCTTTATTGGATAAGGCTTCTACATGAGAGCGAATGGATTTATTATGCAACTTTATAATAGCATCCTTCTCTTCTTTATCTTCCGAATTGATGTATTTTTCGTAAGAAACAAGTGAAACTTTCGAATCAATTACGATGTGCTTATTGTCGGGAAGCTTTACGATAACATCGGGTCGAATGGTATCGTGATGCACATTTTCCATGGTCATTTGCACTTCATATTCAGCACCTTTGACCAAACCGGAACGTTCCAACACCCGTTCTAACACCATTTCGCCCCAATTGCCCTGCGATTTATTTTCGCCTTTTAGTGCTTTTGTGAGGTTGTTCGCTTCTTCACTTATTTTACTATTCAAATCATACAGCTTTTTCACTTCTTCGCGAAGAGAAACATTGTCGCGAACGCCCTTTTCGTGTGTTTCTTCCACTTTCTTCTCAAACTGCTGTATCTTTTCTTTTAAAGGTAGAAGAATATCGCCAATGTTTTTCTGATTCACTGTGGCAAACTCAAGAGAATGTTCTTTAAATATTTTATGTGCAAGGTTCTCAAATTCAGTGGTGAACTTCTTTTGAAGCTCGTCTAATTCCTGTTTTTGGGTAGTAAGTTTTTCAAGTAAGTTTTTATATTCGGCATCTAAAGTTGCAATGCGCGAATGTAGTTCAGAATTCTTCTGAGTTTCTTTTTTCAGGTCTTCTACCCTATTATTGTATTGTTCTTCGAGGCGAGCCAGATTGTTTTCGGCTATAGCCTGAAGCTTAGTGGCTTCTGCTATTTTAAACAGATATTCTTTTCCCAGAATAGCCTGATTTTCGGCAAACTTGATGGCTTGTTGTTTTATTTTAAATTGAATGAAAAGGTAGCCTATTGCGAAGCCCAGCAAGCATCCAGATAATAAAAATACGATTTCCATTCGATAGGTTTTGATAGATGAAAGAATGAGTAAAAATACATTAAATTCTTTTTTCAACTACTTTTGCAGATAAAATAATTAATATTATGGAATTTAAAATTGGCGATAGGGTTCGTTTTTTGAACGATGTTGGGGGGGGGATTATCAGTAAAATAGTCAACCGAAGCATGGTGAATGTGATGATTGAAGAGGGTTTTGAGATTCCGGTGATGTCGAAAGAACTGATTAAAATTGATCCCGTAACTGCTGCCGAACGTATGTTCGACAAAGAAATAAAAGTTGAATTACCACCAGATAATGGTGAAATAATGGAAGAAAATGAGGTAAGAAGTTCTCGTTTGAGCAATTATCTTTCGCCAAAAAAGTTTGAAAAGGGAATTTATCTGGCATTTGCTCCACACGATCAGCGTTGGCTGCTTACGGGCATGATTGATTTTTTCTTTATCAATAATACTTCTTATGACGTTTTGTACAGTTTATTGCTAAAAACGAAGCAAAACACTTTTATGAGTGCCGATTATGGAAATGCCGAACCCAGCTCTAAGGTGCTGATTCAAACTATAAAACGTGAAGAACTTGAAGATTGGAGCAGGGGACTGTTGCAGGTGTTGTTTCATCCAAACAATACGGCAAAAGCATTGATGCCGCTTCATACCGAATTCATGGTTAAAATGTCGAGGATGCTGAGCGAAGATTCATACATTCATTCTTCTTTTATGAGCGAAAAAGCTGTTATTATTGATTTGGGAGTGAGCTTGCCTGTTGCACTCGAACCTCAGAAAGATACTCCAAAGCAGTTTATTGCAAAAGAAACTCCGAAGAGTTATTTCATTGATAAACACCTGATTGATGCTGAATCAGCCGAAGTAGATTTGCATATCGAAAAGATTTGTGAAGGCGCTAAGCCCGAAGACGATGGCATGATATTGAAAATTCAATTCGATTATTATACCCGTTGCATTGAAAGTGCGCTCGAAAAGAAACTTCATAAGGTGATTTTTATTCATGGAGTGGGAAGCGGCGTGTTGAAGAGTTTGATAAGAGGCGATTTAAAGCAATATAGCAATGTTGCCTACAACGAAGCACCTTATGCAAAATATGGATATGGTGCGTTGGAAGTATTGATGCGTTATACTCAGTTTGAGTTGTAAAAGGGCGCTTTTTTTTAACTTATATTTATCAATGTCTTTTTGTTTAGCTAAAATCACCAATTTCTTCAACACATAGAATCCTAGAAACATAGCTTTAATACATATTTTTCTATGTAAAATCTATGCTTCTATTGTGACTATTGTGGTTCCATTTGAAACTTGAGTCTTTGGGCTTCAAAATTTGCTATCTTTGCAAACGAAACAACAGTTCATTCTATCGCCTCAATTCTTAATGAGTTGTGGAGGAAAGTCCGGACAACACAGAGCGCCATACTTCCTAACGGGAAGGCTTGCTTCGGATGACTGAAGTGAGACAGAGAGTGCCACAGAAAATAACCGTCCCGACTTATCGGGATAAGGGTGAAAATGTGAGGTAAGAGCTCACAACGCCCCATGGCGACATGGAGCGGGGGTAAACCTTATGGGTTGAAAGGCCAAATATACCGGAAGCTTCTGCTTGCAGAACATGAACGGCTCGTTCATTTCCGGGGGGTGGGCTGATAGAACTCGTTAGCGATAACGTGTCCAGATAAATGATAGAGCTTCCGCTTCGGCGGAACACAGAATCCGGCTTATCGAACTGTTGTTTTTTTTAAGGTTAAGGTTGAGGTTGAGGGAGGCTCATAGACTTTTAGCTTTTTAGACATTTAGGCTTTTAGCAAAAAGTCCCAGGCCCTAAATTTCAAGTCTCAAATTCAAAGGATTAGCGATATAAGATTGTACAGGATAGGGTTGTTCGATGGAGGAAATTAATGATAGTGGGATTTTTGATTAATAGAATTGAAGAAAATAGGTTTGGCTTGTCATCCAAATTAAATTCTCTTTAGCCTTATTGCAGCTGCCAAAATGTCAGTTAAATTATTGCTCCAAATATGGAATTTAAAAATAACGACGATGGCAATGCCGAAATCGACGTTAGGAAGGTCGAAATCGACGTTAGTGAAGCCGAAATCGACGTTAGCGATGCTGAAAATGCCGTTAAGTGAAGCGAAAATGCGATAGCGTATGACAGAATGTCCGGTACCGAAGCCGGAATCGACGTTAGGAAGGTCGAAATCGACGTTAGTGAAGTCGAAACCGACGTTAGCGAAGCCGAAATCGACGTTAGCGAAGCCGAAATCGACGTGAGCGAAGTCAAAATCGACGATGGGTGTTGCGGATACGATGTTGGATGTAGCGAAATTGACCATCGTTGTCATTGGGACACTTATCGTTAAGAAAATATCGCGAATCATTATTTAGTTTCCCCTTATCATTACTAATTCAAACACTTTCTCCGCGGCCCTTTGCGAAAATCTTTGCGGTCCTTTGCGTCTATTAATTTTAACGCTGAGAACCGCAAAGAAGACGCTGAGAACCGCGGAGTTTCAACTGCTGTTATTATACTTCATGTGAAAAAAATTGGATCTACTCATGACAACATTTTGTAAGTTCCAAATTATTTGAAACTATTGCTATTAGGTTACAAATGCACCCTCCGCGGCTCTTTGCGAAAATCTTTGTGGTTCTTTGCGTTTATTAATTATGACGTTGAGAACTGCAGAGGACTTGAAGTGAACCGCAGAGAACCGCAAAGAAGACGCAGAGAACCGCAGAGTTTCACCTGTAATAATTGATAGATATCTATTTCAACATAACAAACCACTCAATATAGTCAAATTACATCAATGTATTAACTTAATAACCCTTTAAGCTATTAACCTAATAACATTTACATAGAAGCAAATTAATGTTTGAAACGAATAGTATTTCAATTCGTTATTGAAAATAATTTTCGGGTTATAGCATTTTTTTTATTTGAAGTAGCTAATTGAAAAATAAGTATTACTTTTATGCTTTAAAAACTAATCAACATGAAAAAATCATTACAAAAATTATTTCTGATTGCAACTATCCTAATATTGGGATTTGCAACAAATGTGAAATCGCAGACGGTGTATAGCTGTCAGTATAAAAGCGATGCAAAAGTGAAAATTTATAGTTGCGAATACAAAAGCGATGCCGATTTGGTGGTGTATAAATGCGACTACAAAAGCGATGCCTCGGGCAACAACGGTTTATGGTATTTCTGCGAATACAAAGGTGATGCTAAAGTTACGGTGTATTTTTGCGACTATAAAAGCGATGCCGATTTGAAAATTTATTTTTCTAAGTATAAAAGCGATGCCGGCTGGCAAAATCGCTCGAAAATGCATCTGATGGAATAGTCTTTATTTGTAGAAAAAAATGTAGGGTCTGTCGCTTTATTGCTAAAACTTCAGTCCTTATTACATTTATTAATAATGCATTCTGAGCATTAACAAAAGCCCTTAACATCTTTTAACAATAAAATAATTCATTTTCCCCTTTTATATTTAATATAGTAAATTAAAAAAGTATTATCTTTGAAAAAAATTTCCTTTAAGTCATCACTGATTTCAGAAGGAAACTATTTATAAATTCAATTAAAACAAATAAATCAAAAAAAACATCATGAAAAAAATTACATTCTTAGTTTTAATGGCTTTATTAAGCCTAAATTATTTTAGCGCAAATGCTACAATAAGAACCGTTAGCAACCGTGTAGACAAGCCTGCACAGTACACTTCAATACAAACAGCTATAAGTGCTTCTGCAATGGGCGACACCATTCTTATTGCAGGTTCTTCAACTACTTATAGTGTGAATCTTACAGTCGACAGAAAACTTATCTTCTTTGGCGAAGGCATGGCCAATCCTGATGGAAACAGTACAATGATAGATGGATCTGTTCAACTTACAAATGTAAATAATGCCTTTGGTGCCAGTGGATCGAAATTTTATGGTATTTCCTTTACATATTCCGTTCAATTTTTAGGAAATTTCACCGGACAACTTGCAGGACAAAATAAAATAGAAAATGTAGATTTTGACCGTTGCGCTTTTTCTTATAACTTTTATTTTGGTGGACAAATCTATAACAATATCACCGTTAGAAATTGCTTGTATAATGGAGGTTATATACAGCTAAGCTCATCTACATTTACTAATTTCTTAATTACAAATTCGATTTTCTCTTATAATGGGACTGTAATTACTTCCGGGAATAATGTTAATGGACAAGTTTTTATACGCAATTGCAATTTCATGAATAGAACAGGGGATTTATTTAGTGCAACCGGTTTGGTGGTAGAAAACTGTATATTTTATCAAGCCCAACCTACCGGCGCTCTTTTAAGTACCTTTAATAATAACCTTACTTATTTTAACAATTCAAACACCTTGCCTTATGGCAACAATGCGGGTGGGGGTAACATAGTAGGAGCAAATCCTTTATTCACCAATTTCCCTGCACTTGGAGGCGCTTTTGCATGGACTTATGATTTTGCTTTATTAGCAAGTTCGCCGGCAATCGGCACAGGTACCAATAATGTAAATATTGGTATAACAGGTGGTAATGCGCCTTGTTTGCACAATATGCCCCCTAATTCAAAACTACCTGTGGTTACTTCCATAACAGCTCCTGTTTCATCAGTACCTGTTGGAGGGACTCTTCAGATTAATGTAAAAGCAAAGACCCGTAAATAAGTTTTTCATACCATTTTAGTTATGAAAAATCTTAGCCTTAAAGTCATACCCTGGCTGTTGAGGTTTTGTGTTATATTGCAGCTTCAGTTTGCATATAGTCAAAGCATCACCAAGGCAGAGTATTTCTTCGATACCGAACCCGGCATCGGCATGGGAATCCCAATACCGGGTTTCATTGCAGATACCACAACGGGTTATACTTTTACGGTTACTGCCTGGCAACTTGAAGCGGGTTACCATAACATTTATGTTAGGGTGATGGATAGCCTCAACAATTGGAGTGTAGTTTCTACTCAGTTTTTCTTGCTGAACCCGCTTGAGACGCAACAAGTGGTAAGTAATATTTCTTATAGACTTTCTAAAGCGGAATATTTTATTGATACAGACCCCGGCGTGGGCAATGGAATTCCTATGTTTATTTTTTCGGGCGATACCTTAAATCAGTCTTATACTATTAATACTATTGGACAGACTGTAGGTGCCCATATTTTATGTGTTCGTACCAAAGATATTGTTGGGAAATGGAGCGTGATTTCAGCATTGCCCTTCACCATTAAAAATACGGCTTGTACGCCACCTAATGCCAATTTCTCTTCAGATGTAGTGAATGCAGGCAATGTTACTCATCTTACCAATTTGTCTACTAACGTAAACCTTGGGACTACTTATTTATGGAGTATATCAGACCCACCAAATACCATAACAGGAACAACAAAAGACTTCACTTATACTTTTAGTAATCCCGGGTATTATGATGTTTCGCTCAAGGTTAGTAATAGTGATACGTGTACCTCTTATTGGCAACAAAAAGTGGTAGTAGGTCCAGCATTATCCACTTCAATAAGCATTACAGGAAATTCTGTGTTTTGTTATGGAGATAGTGTTTTATTAAATGCCCCTAATGGTTCAAACTATCAATGGAATAATGGAGCCACTACTCAGCAAATAACCGTTAAATCCACTGGCTCGTTTCAGGTGGTTTATACTGATGCTTATGGCTATGGTGCTGTTTCAAATCAAGTTAATATAACGGTAAATCCTGTTTTAAGTCTTTCGGTTGATGTTAGCCCTGCCAATAATGCTTTAGCAAACGGTAGTGCGATGGCAAATGTAAGTGGGGGAACCGGATACCTTTACACTTACAATTGGTCAACAGGAGCACATACCATGATGGCATGTAGCCTCGTCCCGGGAAATTATTCTTTAACTGTAAGTGATGGAACTTGCCCTGTATCAAGAAATTTCAATGTAGCCAATTTAAATGGTACACCTGAGGGAATAGTTAAAGCTGAATATTATATCGACGATATCAGCCTGCCACCTCACAGTTTAACAATTGGTTATAGTGATACCATTAACAGTTTTTGCAATGTTCCATTAACCGGAATAAGCGCCGGATACCACTATTTATTTGTTCGAGTTTTGGACACTGCCGGTTTATGGAGTTTTACTGAAAGCGTATTATTTAACATCGATTCACTTATCATTCCGCCTATAGATACAGGATTCAACCTAGTTGCAGCAGAATACTTCTTTGATGATGTTGATCCTGGGCCAGGGAATGGGATACAAATAGCATTACAGGCGAATGGTTTTGATATTATTGATCAAAATCTCCCAATTGTACTTCCCAATACGCTATCTCAGGGATTTCACTATATTAATTTAAGAGTTTATGACAAAAGATATGAATGGGGAGTAATTAGCAGGTTTTTCTTCTATACTAATCCTGCAACCGACCTATTCCCACCTCAAACGAACATCAATTATCGTCTTACAGCAGCAGAATATTTTTACGATAGCGACCCCGGAATAGGCAACGGGAAGCCCTTGTTGGTCTTAGCTGACGACTCTATTAATATGACGTATACAACTGATTTAACTGGTTTGGCTGTTGGCTCACACAAAATATATGTAAGGGTAAAAGACCTTGTTGATAAATGGAGTGTCGTAAGCTATGCATCATTTACTATTGTGGCTCCTATTGCCTGTACACCACCTGTTACTGATTTTACTTACACTTCTGCTTTAGCAGGGCAGCCTGTGATTTTCACCAATACGAGTGCGCCAACCGATACTACTACTACCTATCAATGGGATATAAATAATGATAATACAGTTGAATATATAACAAGAAATTGTTCGTTTACTTTTCCTGTTGCGGGTATTTATGCTGTTAAGCTTACAGTAAATAATGGAGGAAATTGTATTGGTTATATGATTCATCATGTAACAGTAGGTGCTCTATTGTCTAATCTTATTACATCCAGTGGTCCAACCGAGTTTTGTGCCGGTGGAAGTGTAACTTTAACAGCACCCTCAGGTAGTAATTATCAATGGACCACAGGAGAAAGTACTCAAGGCATAGTGGTTGGAACTTCGGGCTATTATCAGGTTGCCTACACTGATATGAATAATGTACATACTGTGTCAAATATAATAATTGTTACCGTTAACCCATTGATGAATATTACAGTAGATGTGGATGATGCCAATAATGGTTTAGCCAATGGAAGTGCTTTTGCCAATGTTAGTGGAGGAAGCAGTTGGTCTTATCAGTATTTATATTCAACAGGTGAAACTTTGCCAAGTGCTACAAATTTAGCAGCCGGAGGTTATAGTGTATGGATTAGCGATGGCAAATGTCCGGTAACTACTCAATTTACTGTTCATAACCTTAATGTAACCAGTGGGTTAATCAGCGGCGAATATTATATAGATACTATTCCTGATTTGGGACTGGCTCATCCATTTATTTTTGGTCAGGGTGATACGGTGAACACTTATCTTCATGTTCCTGTTAGCGGACTGGCCACAGGAATGCATAATATTGTGGTCAGGTTTAAAGAAAGTACCGGATTATGGACAATTCCTTATCAATTCTATTTCTTTGTTACAGATTCAATTACACCGATTGATACGACAACCCCTCTGATTACTACTGTTGAGTATTACTTCGACAATATTGACCCCGGTCCGGGCAATGGTATTCAAGTTCAATTACCCATACCATCATCAATAATTGATTATAACTTCAATGTTTCTACTTTGGGCTTAAGTTCAGGTTTTCATTACGTTTCAGTTAGGGTTAAAGACGATAAGAAGAATTGGAGTATTATATCCAATATGTTGTTGTATGTCAGGCCCGATACTATTTATCCTCAAATTGTAAGCACTCAAGTCCCAATTATTTTAGCCGAATATTTTATTGATACTGATCCAGGTCCAGGAAATGGAACTCATATATCTGTTACACCAGGCTTGACCATTGATAAGAATTTTTCAGTTAGTACATTGGGCCTGGATAGCGGATATCATTATGTTTGTATTCGCATGAAAGACCTGAATAATGTTTGGAGTGTGATAGGTTCTTATTACCTGCATATTGTTACTCCGATTGGTTGTGTAACGCCACTTGCTGATTTTACTTTTAATCAGGCTAATGCAGGTGATGTGGTTAATTTCATCAATACATCAGCAAATACAAACCCCAATACTACTTATAATTGGTATATTACAAATAATCTTAACGCTGATTTCACTACTGTTAATGCGAGTTATGTTTATCCTTCACCAGGCACTTATGATGTAAGAATGATGGTGAGCAATGGCAGCAATTGTCAATCCACCATCATTAAGCAAATCACCATTGGACCAATAATTTCAAATTCAATTACGGTTACCGGAAACCTTGAATTTTGTTTGGGAGGTTCCGTAATATTAACTGCTCCTGCCGGTTCTAATTATTTGTGGTCAGACGGAGAAACCACAAGCAGTATTACCGTATTCACTTCAGGTATTTATCAGGTTGTTTACACTGATACTTATGGTCAGGTCAGAATATCAAATTCGGTTCAGGTTATAGAGCATCCATTAATGAATATTGTTACTTCTGTTGGTTATGCCAATAATGGCTTAGCAAATGGAAGTGCCAGTGTATCTGTTTCAGGTGGAAATAGTTTTATTTATTCTTATTTTTGGTCGAATGGGGCTACTACTGCTTCGATAACAGGAGTTCTCCCTGCTACGTATTCTGTAACAGTAAGTGATGGTGTCTGTTCAGATAACAGAACATTAATTATTCCTAATATCATTGGGAATGTTCCCGGCATTATTGCTACTGAATACTTTTTCGATACTGATCCAGGTGTTGGTTTAGGAACTCCTGTTGCAGTTAGCATGGGAGATAGTATTAATACCTCTTTTTCGGCTAGCACCCTTGGTTTAACCGCAGGTCTTCACAATTTGCTTATCCGTGTTAAAGAAGGCTCGGGCGTTTGGAGTGTTGTGAGCAGTCAACAAATCTATATTTATCCTCCTGAAACTTTCATGCCCATCGATACATTACCTTACGTTGTTGCTGCTGAATATTTTTACAATACTGAACCAGGCATTGGAAATGGAACCCCCATTCCTATTGTTACTCCTTTTTCAACAGAAGATATCACTGTAAACATTTCAGCTGTTGGTGCAAACTTTGGTAGTAATTTAATTGGTGTTAGGGTAAAAGACAATCTCAATAGGTGGAGTGTAATTAATTCAACCACTTTTATGATGTGCAATCCCCCTGCCAGTCCTGTTGCAGCAAATGATACATCTGTCTGTCAGGGATCCCCACTTACTTTAAGAGCAAGCACAGTGGCAAATGCGACATACTCCTGGACAGGACCAAATGGTTTTACCTCAACTCAACAAAATCCTGTTATTACTGTTGACACAACTAAGAGTGGCTATTATAAAGTGTATACTTTAAATGGTGGAAACTGTTATAGTCAGCCGGATAGTATTAAATTAACGGTTAATATAGTTCCTGCAAAACCCGGATTTATTACCGGACATTCGGAGACCTGTATGAGTGATACTGTGATATTTTTTGTTCCATTAATAAACGGTGCCACTTCTTATGATTGGGATTTCCCCGTGCCTCATTCTATTATGGCCGGATATAATACCAATGCAATTGCCGTCAGATTTGATGCTGCATTCTCCAATGTTCCAATCAGAGTTAGAGGGCATAGTGATTGTGGCTATGGTCCATATTCTGATACATTCAATTTAGTGGTAAATTCACAACTCCCGGTGGCTGGCGGTGCTATTTCGGGGAGTGCTTCTGTTTGTCAGGGAGCAGATTCGGTTCAATATACTGTTCCTGTCTCAAATTATGCATCCTCCTATTTTTGGACTGTTCCTTCAGGAGCTACTATTGTTTCAGGACAGGGAACAAGAACCATTTATGTAGACTTTTCTATTAATGCAATATCTGGCAACGTTCAGGTACAAGGTGTAAACTCTTGTGGAAGTGGTGTGCCATCTGCCAACTTCCCTGTAACAGTTCACTCAATACCAATTGTCTCGCAAGGGACTTATCCCGATGTTTGTTCAAATGGCTCTCAAGTTGCGCTAACAGCCGGTTCACCGGCCGGAGGCACATATAGCGGAATAGGAATACAAAACGGCATGTTTAATCCCGCAACTGCCGGAGTAGGGACTCAAAGTATATTATATACTTATACAAATGGGTTCGGTTGCACTGGTAGTGCTCTTTCGAGTATTACGGTTATTTCTGTTATATCGCAAAGGGGTGTAATTTCAGGTCCGACACTTGTGTGTCAGAATAGCTTAGGGAATGTTTATACTGTTGGTGCAATTCCAAACGCTACTTCTTATGTTTGGACACTACCCAATGGTTTTACAGGTCAAAGTACCAGTAATACTATTTCTGTTAATATTGGGTCCTTAGCTTCAAGTGGTACAATTAGCGTAAGTGGAAATAATAATTGCGGAATAGGCCCAAGTTCATTGTATCCTGTAACCGTTAACCCCTCTCCTACTATTACACAATCTGCAGTTTCTCAAACTATTTGTAGTACAGGCACATTAAGTTTTAGTGCAGCCTCATCAGCAGGGTCAATTATACAATGGTCTGTGGATAATTTCTTAAATATTTTAGGGACAGGGAATAACTTTACAACTCCTATTGTTCAGGTTGGTAATACTATAATTGTTTCTTACCGTGCAACAAATTCAATTAGCGGATGTGCAAGTGCAATACAAACCGTCACGGGTACGGCTGCTCAAATACCGACAATTTTATCTGTATACGGCGATTCGATTTGTGGCCCTGGTGTTTTAAATCTAATGGCAATTCCATCGAACGGGTCAGTGAATTGGTATAGTCAATCTTCTGGTGGATCAGTTCTTTCAACAGGTTTAAATTATTCTCCATCTATTTCTTCAACATCAACTTTTTATGCTGAAGCGAATGATAATTCTTGTTTATCTGTTTCAAGAACTTCGGTTATTGCAATTGTGAAGCCTCTTCCTGCTGCGCCATCTGATTCAGCAAATCAATATTTCTGCGCACTTGCTTCTCCTACTGTGGGTAACTTATCTCCTTCTGGGAATGGAATAAAATGGTATAACACCCCAAGCGGTGGAAATCCTTTAGCTCTTACTACTCCATTATTTAATGGAAATCATTATTGGGCAAGTCAAACGGTTAGTGGATGCGAAAGCTCCGCCCGATTTGAAGTAACTGCTTATACTTCATCTCCTCCGGCACCTACAGGTGATGCCTTACAATCTTTCAACTCTTTAGCCACAGTGGCTGATTTGGTGGCGATTGGAACCAATATCAAATGGTATGATGCAGCTAGTGGAGGTAATTTACTTTTATCGACCTTGATCTTAACCGATGGAACAACCTATTATGCAAGTCAAACTGTTGGAAATTGCGAAAGTCAGGACAGGTTAGCTGTAACCGTTGCACTTTCACTTTTCAAGACCGTAAAACTCCGCCTTTTCTTAGAAGGCCTGTTTGATCCTAATACGCTCAACAGTATGGTTGAAGCTCAGGATATTGACTGGAATTATGGTTTTACCTTTAGTAAATATGGTGCCGGTGTTGCCGATAGGATACAGGTGGATCTTTTCTATGGGATCTATCCATATTATCCAACAGGTGTAAGTATTGGAGGAATTGATTTATCTACTTCAGGATATGCTACCTTCCAGATATCGCCTTTGAATACCGGCAATTATTATATCAGGGTTCGAAACCGTAATCACCTGGAAACCTGGTCCGCTATTCCGGTTCCATTTAATACCAATCTGGTTGAATGGGATTTCACTACCAGTGCCTACAATGCTTATCAGGCTCCGGGTGGAATGGATCCTCAAGTACTGGTTGGTGATAATTTGTATGCATTCTATCTTGGCGACTTAGACCAAAGCC
>JBAWXL010000008.1:0-40789 GCA_037144095.1 Bacteroidota bacterium | reverse complement strand
GATACACCTGTATTGACGTGTTTGTAAATCAACAATTGCATCGATACACCTGTATCGACGAGTTTGTAAATCAACAATTGCATCGATACACCTGTATCGACGAGTTTGTAAATCAACAATTGCATCGATACACCTGTATTGACGTGTTTGTAAATCAACAATTGCATCAAAGTACTTTTTTCGATTCAAAGGATTGGGAGATATTTAAACCTGACAGATTTTTTGAAAGCTGTTAGGTTTTTTCACGTATTAATTCTTTGGAATTTGAGAATTGGGTCTTTCCCCTTTTGGCTAAAGTCAAAACTTGGTATCTAGACTTTTTTCAACCCAAAGCCTAAAGGCTAACCCCTTTATAATTATTGCTAAAAAGTGAATTTCATTCAAATTCATAGAAATTTCTTATATTCGTAGTCCAATTTAACGACAAAAAACGAATGGCTTTTAAATTCAGAAATATTCTTGATAGCCCTTTATTTATAAAATATGTAAAGATTCGATCGTCGATTTACGCACGGGTTATTTACATCATTATTATTTTATCGGTGTTTTTGTTTGTGTCGTTTGGCTTAATTTTCAGGTCGGTAAACGAGGATTATATGAAAAGCATCATCCGTCAGCGGGGCACAAATGCGGCATTGCTGGTGAGGAGTGCACTCTATCAATCGATGCTCGAAAACAACAAAAGTGCCTTGCAAAACACCCTCGATGTGATTAATAAAATGTCGGGCATTGATGAGGTGAATTTATATGATAGTAAAGAAACCCTTGCTTATTCCTCTTTTTCACCAACTTCGACGGGTCATAGCAATCCGAATTGTATAGAATGTCATGCCAGCATAACTTCTTTGTTTCCCAACCGCGACGATTTATATAAGGTGATCGAAATCAATAGCGAATGCAAAATGAATGAAAACGACAATAGTCATCGTCATTTGCTGATAAATTCGCCCATACTCAACGAAAAATCGTGTTTCAACAGCTCTTGTCATGCCCATCAGGAAAACGAAAAGGTGCTTGGGTCGCTGGTGATTAAAATCCCGCTGGCAGATTTGGATACTACCCTTGAGAAGTCGTCGCGCGATTTTTATCTGTTGGCAACCCTCACTACATTGCTGCTACTCGGTTTTCTGATTTTCTTTACAAGGAAAAAAATATCGAAACCTTTGAATGCCCTCATCAGAGCCAGCGTGGCAGTTTCGAAAGGCGACAGAAACACGAGGCTGGAAATTAATATGCACGAATTGGACGATATGCGAATGGTTTCGCTTGCCTTCAACGATATGTTAGATAATTTGCAAACCGCAAACAATGAATTGCAAAACTGGTCGCAACAGCTCGAATATAAGGTGAGAAAAAAATCGGAAGAATTGGGACAAGCCCAAAACGAACTTATCAATGTTGAAAAAATTGCTTCTCTCGGAAAGCTATCGCTTTCGGTAGCCCACGAAATCAACAACCCGCTTTCGGGGATTTTGATTTATACAAAACTGGTTCAGAAGCAACTCTTAAATCAGGATTTAGACCCTGTGAAAAAAGAATCTGTATTGAAACATCTGAAAATGATTGAAAACGAAACGAAGCGATGTGGCGATATTGTAAAGGGATTGTTAGACTTTTCGAGAAAAGATCAGAACTTTTTTGAGGAAAAACACCTGCATGAAGTGTTGAGCGAAACGGTGGACCTGATGAGCCATTCGCTGAAAATTGCCAAGATTTATTTTATTGCCGATTTTTCGGCTCTGAAAGATATCATTTATTGCAGTCCAAATCAAATTAAACAGGCTTGCATTGCGGTTTTGGTGAATGCTTCGGAAGCGGTTTCGGAAAACGGAGAAATTCTGTTTCGCACGCTCAATCCCGATGAAAATCATATCACAATTGAAATAAATGATAATGGAGCTGGCATTTCAAAAGAAGATATCCCTCATATTTTCGAACCTTTCTTTTCGACCAAACACCATACGAGAGGAACGGGCTTAGGACTGGCCATAGTGCATGGAATTGTGCAAAGCCATGATGGGAAAATTGGGGTAAAATCGGAACCGGGCAAAGGAACAACGATTTCAATTACATTACCTTTAAAAGAAATTAAAGAGATATAATCATGAGTAAAAAGATTTCAATATTAATTGTTGATGATGAGGATTCGGTGCGCAATTCTCTCTTCAGTTGGTTTATAGAAGATGGCTACCGTGTAGAATGTGCCGAAAACGCTAAGGTAGCTCTAACGAAACTTGAATCGGAATCATTTGATATTATTTTGGCTGATATTAAAATGCCCGGAATGGATGGGCTGGAAATGTTGAGAAGAATTAAAACGCTGAAGAGCGATTCGATTGTAATCGTAATGACGGCTTTTGCCACGGTCGATACGGCTGTGCGTGCCCTGAAGGATGGAGCCTTTGACTATATTACCAAGCCTTTCGACCCTGACGATTTATCGCATCTTATTCGTAATGCCTCAAAACAAATTTCGCTCACTCATGAGGTGGAGGGACTCAAACAAAGAGTGGTTACCCTGGAAAATATAGATTACATAATAGGCAACAGTGAAGCCATCAAAAAGGTGCTGCATGAAGTTGAAAGTGTGGCACAGTCTAATTCATCGGTCATCATAACAGGCGAAAGCGGAACCGGCAAAGAGCTAATTGCAAAAGCCATTCATTCTAATTCGTCGCGAAGGTATTTCCCTTTGGTGAGTGTTCATTGTGGTGCACTTACTGAAAGTCTTTTGGAAAGCGAATTGTTTGGGCATGAAAAAGGCGCTTTCACCGGGGCAATGTATAACAGAAAAGGACGGTTTGAAATGGCAGATAGTGGCACCATTTTTTTGGACGAAATTTCAACCGTTTCACCTAAAATGCAGGTGGAGTTGTTGCGTGTTCTGGAAACAAAAACGTTTATACGTGTTGGGGGGAATAAAGAAATTTCTTCTGATTTCAGGGTGATTTGCGCTACCAATCGGAATTTGAAACAAATGGTGGACGAGGGCATTTTCAGGGAAGATTTATACTACCGGCTGAATGTGGTGAACATTCATGTTCCGCCTTTGCGAGAAAGAAGTGGCGATATTCCATTGCTAACTGATTATTTCATCAAAAAATATTGCACTTCGATGAATAAGCCTCCAATTCCGATTGATTCGTCAGCCTTAAAACGTTTGGAAGAATTGGATTTTCCGGGCAATATTCGCGAACTTGAAAACATGATTGAGCGTGCTATTGTGATTGGCAATGGAAAGAATATTACACTTAAAGACCTTCCAATGGGCCTCAACATCATTAGTTCTTCTGTTGAAAGCCTCAACGAACAGGAAAAAACACATATATCGAATATATTAATCAAATATGATTGGAATATTTCGCGCTCAGCCAAAGCTCTGCAAGTGGACAGGGTGACACTCTATAATAAGATTAAGAAATACAATTTGAAACCTTCCGGAAAATAAGATTTTCGGAAAATTGGCTTTGATAATCTATCGCTATCAGAGCCAAATAATTCTTAATCATCAATATCATTTCAAATGCATTTGCAAAACATCACCTTAATTTCCTTTGGCTATTTCGATAGGGAGTTCTTACAGAAAATTGCAGATAATATTCAACAGGAATTTTTAACTACTGTCAATATTAAAGAAGGGCATATTGATGTAAGTGATTTTTTTGATGCAGCACGGGGACAATATAATGCCAATCAATTGTCGCTGTTTATTGAAAGTAATTTTTCGACAGATGACAGCAAACTTATTGGTTTGTTTAATGTCGATTTGTTTATTCCTATTTTCACTTATATTTTTGGACAGGCATATCTAAATGGCAGAAGCGGGATAGTGTCGGGTTTTCGTTTGAGTAACGAACGATATGGAATTGAAGCGGATGATGATATGCTGCTGGAGCGCTTTAGCAAAGAAATTATTCATGAACTGGGGCATACTTTCGGACTTATTCATTGCTATACCAGCGATTGTGTGATGCGTTCTGGAACTTATGTTGAAGATATTGATTTGAAAAATTCAAGCTTTTGCCCTAAATGCAAAGAAGAGTTGATGAACGGGGGAAGTGTTTAGGGTTTAATAGTTACAATAAATTCTAAAAGCTATCATAAGAGCAATAATATAGGCAAGCTTAAGAAACATTTTGACCTTGTGGAATGTTATATAGTTTCAACTACTTTAGATAAATCAAATTTAAAACGTAAATGAATATTGTTCGAACCATCACACCAAGGATACCTAAACGTTACTTGCTTTTTATAGCGGCTGTTGTGTGGACTTTTGCCGGCGGAATGCTGCTGTTTAAAGGCATAACTCTTTTGATAAGTAATTTGGAATTTATTTGGATTATTCTTCCCGCGAGCATCATCGGGGGGAGCTTATTCTACATGCTGTTGTTTGCCAAAATATCTTTAAAACATACAAAGCGAATCATCAATCTGAAAATTGAAAAGCCTTGCTTGTTTTCATTTTTCAATATCAGAAGTTATGTTATGATGACCCTAATGATTACGATGGGCATTTTGCTTCGTCGTTCGGGATGGGTTTCAACAGAGTACTTCTCAATTATTGATATTACAATGGGCATTCCTTTGTTTTTGTCTGCTTTCCGTTTTTATTATTATGGAATGTTTTACCGGACAATTCTCCTTAAAACTGCCTGATACCCATTCGTCAATCCGGCATTTGAATTAAACGATTACAATAATACATTAAAATCATTCTGCTTATGTCGACCAACAATCCCAAGCTTCAACCATTGAAAACCGTTGTTCAGGTTGATGTAGAAAAATACTTAGGGAAATGGTATGAGATTGCCTCCTATCCCCAGCGGTTTCAGAAAGGTTGCCATTGCACGACGGCAGAATATTCGCTGAGCGAAAAAGGATATCTGATTGTGGAAAACAGATGCAATAAGTTTGCCGTAAATGGCAAGCCTGCCTATATTAAAGGCAAGGCATTTGTGGTGAAAAACTCAGGGAATGCTAAACTTTTAGTTCAGTTCTTTTGGCCTTTCAGAGGGAAATACTGGATTATAGATTTGGCAGATGATTATCGTTATGCGGTGGTGAGTCATCCGAGCCGGAAATATTTATGGATACTGTCGCGCACCCCCGACATTCTGCCTGACGATTATCATTCCATCATATCGCGGTTGGAGCTTGACGGTTTTGATTTAGAAAAATTGCAAGCTACAATACATGGCTAATGCTTGCCGGGGTTTATTTTACAATTAAATAAGGTTACCCTCTTTTTGGTTTTCTTTTTCGCAGAAGGCAAGAAGTTCGGTATACAATCTCTGCACCGGCAATCCTACCACATTGAAATAGGAACCTTCGATGCGATGTATTCCGATAAAGCCAATCCATTCCTGAATGGCATAAGCACCTGCTTTATCGAAGGGCTTAAAGTTTTCAACATATAATTCTATTTCTTCATCCGTGAGAGGCTTAAACCAAACTCCGGTGTTGATGGAAAAAGTGATTGATTGATGTTGTGAGCGCAAACAAACCCCTGTAATCACCTCATGTTTGTTGCCCGAAAGCTGGCGGAGCATTCTCTTTGCATCTTCAGCATCGTCGGGTTTACCCAAAACAGTTTCGTTAATCCAAACAATGGTGTCGGCAGTGATGACAATGGTTTTGGGCGAAATGTCTGCCTCAGGATAAGCCAGCGATTTTTGTTGGCACACATATAAAGGAATGGCTTCTGCTGTAAGTTCCGGTGGGTAAGATTCGTCGATGTCGAGCGAAAGCACATCGAATTTTAATCCCAGTTGAGTGAGCAAAGTGTGACGGCGGGGCGATTGAGAAGCGAGGACGAGATGAAATTGATTTA
The DNA here is from genome assembly GCA_037144095.1 of Bacteroidota bacterium. GTDB lineage: Bacteria > Bacteroidota > Bacteroidia > Bacteroidales > CAIXTV01 > CAIXTV01. The sequence continues at coordinate 34,959 of JBAWXL010000008.1, read as the reverse complement.
AGGTATCGATTGTAATCATTCGGGTAAAAGGAGGGGATTTAAGAATTAAGATTTATAATTTAAGATTTATGATGAAAACTATTGCTTGCCCGTAAATCTTAAATCCCAAATCTTATTTCATAATTTAAAATATAGAATTATAAACCAACAGCATGCTCAACACGCCCAGGAGCATAATGAGTTTTGCAACCTGGGAAAGGAAATGCCAATCGGGTTTTTCTTTGGCTGCATATATCTTAGCCGCGACAAAGATGAGCGGAATTTGGGTTGACACCATCAGCGAGAGGGCAAGTATTTCGAACTGAAAACTGTATAGTTTAAACTGAACATAGCCGAGCAAGCAGATGGTTACAAAAATAATTGCATACAGCACTTTCTTTGCCACACCCACTCCCCAGGCAATCGGAAGGGTGTTGCAGCCGAATTGTTCGTCGCCGGTCATGTCTTCGATGTCTTTTATGATTTCGCGGATGAAGCTGACCAAAAAGGCAAAAGTTGTATAGCCCAAAACATAGGGCAACATCCGCTGAAGGACGCCCCGGATTTCCACAAAAGTGTCGGGGAAATTGCGCGATGCGAAAAATTCAAATAAAAACACGATGAAAATTACCAATGCCGTGAGGAATGCCACCACCAGATTGCCCCAAAGCAAAAGGCGTTTATATTTGAACGAATAGTACCAAAGCATGATGGTCACGATTAGGAACACCAGCCCCAGGCTGATGGAATGCACATACCAGCCCAAATACAAACCAATGAGAATGCCCAAACCGCTAAGCAGATAATGCAAAAAGATGGGCAGCTTGAAATAGATAGTCTTTCCGAGAGTTATTTTTGAAGCCTTATTCACGCGATCGATTGGGAGGTCGAAATAGTCGTTGATGACGTTGCCCGCAGCAGCAGTGAGCAAGGTGGCAATCACCAGCAGGGCAAAATGAAATTCATCGAAAGGGTTTTCGAGATGCACCAGCGCAAACGCCGGCTTGAGCAGGCAATAGCGCACAAGATATTGGGTGATGGCAATGATAAGCAGATTGTTCAGGCGAATCAGGCGGCAATAGGAAAGTATTTTATTCATGGGGGTTATTTTTTACCAGTGAAACGCATCTTTATCAAACCATTTTTCCTGTACCTTCAGGGTTTGCTCAATAACATCGCGCACACATCCTTCGCCCCCCTTACAATGCGAAATATAAACCGAAACCTTTTTAATTTCTTCGGCTGCATCTGCCGGACAAGTGGGCACTCCCACCAAATGCATCAGCTCATAATCGGGTATATCGTCGCCCATAAACAAAATTTCGCTTGCGCTAATCTGATGTTGGGCAACATATTCTTCAAAAAGTTTTCGCTTATTATCGACCCCCAAAAAAACATCGCTAATGCCCAGCCCATCGAAACGACGCTTCATGCTCTCCGACCGTCCGCCCGAAATCACCGCTATCCGAAACCCCTTCTTCACGGCAAGTTGTAGGGCATAGCCATCTTTCACGTTGGCGGTGCGCAACTGCTCTCCATCCTGCGTGAGCAGCACAATTCCGTTGGTCAGCACCCCGTCGTAATCGAAAATGAAAGTGTTGATGTGTTTCAGTAAGTTTTTATAATTTGCCATTCTATTGCATTTGCGACAAAATTAATAAAAGCATTTGATAAACGGGAAAAGTTGAGAAAAAAGGGAAGGTGGATGAGACAGATTTGTATGTTTCGATTAGATTTATTAAAAAAACAAATAATCTCCATTGCTGTCCTTTTCCAATTTATTGGGTTTGTATTTCGGAAACAATTTGTTATCAAGATAAAACGAAAGTCCGCTGATGGCTCCACACAGCACAATTGAAATAATTATATCAAATGCATCCTGACTATTCTTGAATGATTGGCTGAAACTCAATAGCGTAAGTATGCCACAAAAGCGATATGCCGGAGCATTATATCGGGCAATTTCGTAAATAAAATAAACGTTCAGCAGGGGGACGATAAAAATTAAAAACAACGCCCACGCCTGTCCTTCCTGAATGCTAAGATTAAAAACAAAAAAAACCTTCAGCAAAATGGTGGCGGCAAGAAAGCTCAACAAAATATTATTATACAATGAATATTCTGCCTTGTCTTCTGCCGTAGGCGTTCCGGTTATCAGGAGTGCAAGCGATTTTTTATCATAATACAACTGAGTGAGTTCGTTGTAGATTTCCTGGTCCGATTTGCCTTCATTCCGGTTTTCGAAAATGAATTTCCGAGCCGATTTCCGGTCGAGTGATTTTTTGCCCATAAACTGATGTTTTTAAAAATGCTGAATCTAATTTGATAAGAGTGAAAACTGAATTTTTTTTAGCACAACAAAGTTAAAAGGAAAAATTTAATTCAAAATAAAATTTTCAAAATACATTTTATAAAGTAAGCTACTGCTTAGATGAGCCACTTGCGTTTTTTAGCCACAAATCATAAGTATTTGAATATCTGTTTCATGTAAAATAATCCTTGAGTGCGGGAAAGTTTCCCGCACGTGCGGGAAACTTTCCCGCAGATGCCGGATCGAATCCCGTGGCTGCCGGAAAAAGTTCTGCACGTGCCGGAAAAAATCCCGCAGATGATTTATTTTACCCCGCAGCTGAGAGAAATTTCCCGGCAGCTGAGGGACTCAATCCGGCAGCTGAAGTTTTTTTTCCGGCACCTGCGGATAATTTTAAAGCAACTGCCGGAAAGTTTCCGCTATGCACAGAATATTTTCCGCCAGTTCATTTTTTAACATATTTATCCCAATAAAGAGATGATTTGGCTAATTTAATCACAATTTCAGGTCATTATGGCATAGTTTTTGATGCAAAATAAATTACTAATTTTAATTGTCAAATTAAATTATTTCCTAAAAAAATGCAACACAAATATTATTTTCCCGACATTCTCGCTCTTATAAGAGCTTGGGCTGTAACGTATAAAGAAGGTATTGGCACACATGGAACTACCCTTGGATTGACCGCCCCCCAAATTGCAGCAGAACAAGCAAAATGCGATGACATGATTTCGGCTATTGACGATGCCGAATCGGCAATGGCTGATGCCTTAGAAAAAAATAGCGAAAAAGAAAAAGCTATTAAAGATAGTATGGATTTTCTTCGTCCAAAAATTAAAGATCACAAAAATAATGCAAATTACACCGAAGCTATCGGAAAAGCATTGGGAGTGATTGGTGCTGAGAGAACTCTTGATCCAACCACAGTGAAAACCACTGTTCATGTTAAAAAAGTATTCGCAGGAATTGAAGTTAAATTTACCCTCGAAGGCTGCGGTGGTGGCTATATTTATTGCAAACGCGGCGCAGAAACTGCTTTTGCAATGTATAAATATATTACGCATCCTCAAACAATTGACGACCGCCCGAATTTGGCAGGTGCAGCTTCTGAGCAACGTCAATACTATGTAGTTTTGGCTATAAAAGATAATGAAGTTGGGCAGGCTTCCGACATCGTTACCATTAGTAATTAGGCGATAGGCTGTAGGCTGTAGGCTTTTGGCTATAGGGGGAAGTCATAAGCCATTTGTTTAAAATTCACCACCTAATGCCTAATGCCTACAGCCTAACACCTAAATAAAATGTTTAAAAAAATTGTTCGATATATAAAGCTGAAAAAGAAACCATTGCTGATTACAATTGGCGTGGTTTTTTTATTGCTGATAAGTCTTACATTTACACTTGATTATACTGTTAAAAACTATTCCGAACCTTATCTTTATGAAGATGTAAATCAGATTCCTTTTAATAATGTTGCTGTGTTGCTGGGCACTTCTAAATATGTAAAAGGCGGAGGAAAGAATTTTTATTTTCAATATCGGATTGAAGCGGCGGCATTGCTTTATCACTCGCAAAAATGCCGTTTTATTATCATAAGTGGCGACAACAGCCACCAAAGCTACGACGAACCCGCCATGATGAAAGCTGAATTGTTGAAAGCCGGAGTGCCCGATAGTGCCATTTATCTCGATTATGCCGGCTTCCGTACTTTTGATTCGATGATACGCGCCAAAATGGTGTTTGGGCAAAACCGCTTCACCATCATTTCGCAAAAGTTTCACAACGAAAGAGCCGTTTATATTGCACGGCATTACGACATGGATGCCATCGGTTTTAATGCGCAGGAAGTAACTGCTTTTAGCGGATTCAAAACCAAAGTGCGCGAGAAAATTGCCCGTGTAAAACTATTTATTGATTTTTTATTCGATAAACAACCTAAATTTTTAGGAAAACCCATCGAAATAAAATAAACCTTAAACAAATACTTTTAATATGAATGTAGAAGAATTTCGCGAGTATTGCCTTCAGAAACAGGCTGTAATAGAATGTTTGCCTTTCGACGACACCACTTTGGTGTTTAAGGTAGCCGGAAAAATGTTTGCCCTCATTGCTCTCGACAGCGACCAGTTTAACTTCAGTGTTAAGTGCGATCCCGAAAAAGCAATTGAGCTTCGTGAACAATATCCCTGCGTGCAACCTGCCTGGCATTTCAATAAAAAACATTGGAACGGGGTGCTGGTGGATGGTTCGCTCAGCGACCAAATCCTTTGCTCTTTTATCGACCATTCTTACGACCTTGTGGTTTCAGGCTTGTCGAAAAAAGACAAAGAAGCTTTTTTTTTGATAGATAATAAAACTAAATAAAATTAATTGTTGGTAATCGGTAATTGGTAATCGGTAGTAGGCAAAATATGAGGTGTTTAAAGTTTGTTTTTGCTGACTGCTGACTTTTATTTTTTAAAATGCCAATTTGTGCTTAGCACAATATCAGTGAGCAAATAGGCAAATAGCCCTCCCCAAAGCATCATTAGCCAGGGATTCGATTTCAATGGGCAAGTTCCCGTTGAACAGCCCACGAAGTAATAGTACAAATATCCTCCAACAATGCCGGCTATTGTTAAACTAATTTTGATGATCCATTTTCGTTTAGAAGGTGCTTTTTGTTGCTTGGTTTCGGTTTCAAGTGTTTGCTGAGGATTATCCATATATTACTGATATTTATTTCATTAATTTAAACTCAGGGAATGCCATTTTGTTCATGCGAAATTATTTTTACCTTTGCAAAAATATAAAATCTTAAAACTAAAACATATTAGATTTAAAAACTACATTAAATAACACCTACTAATTAAAATTAACTCATGAAAAAAATACTTTACACAATACTTATTGGAAGCCTAATTACAATTTCGGCAGCAAAAGCCCAATTCATCCCAAATGCCGATTTCGAAAGCTGGGATAGCGGTGAGAAAGCTTCAAACTGGGATGGCGCTAACATTCATACCACCTATTTGGGTATTCCTGTGAATGTTCAAACCGTTTTCAAAGATAGCTTAAGCGCTCAAAGTGGAACTTACGACGTGAAACTCCAATCAAAACTGATTATGACAGGATTTCCTGTTTCGCCCGGATTTATTACGTTAGGAAACTTTTGGTTTACCATCAGTCCTCAGGCAGGTGGTTGGAAAGGCGGAATTCCTTTCACTCAAACCCCTGATTCGTTGACAGGATTTTTCAAAGCCACACCACAAACCGGCGACAAAGGCGTTATTATTATTGAATTATGGAAAAATGCCTATGACACGGCAAATATTGTTGGAAGAGGCTATATGGAATTTCCAACCACTACCGCCACATGGACATCCTTTTCTATCCCTATCAATTATACCCTTCCAGATGCACCGGATAGTATGAACATTGTGATTGGAAGTTCCGATTTGCTCCACCAAGCGAATATAAAAGAAAACAGTCTTTTTTATGTTGACAACCTTGCGTTTGTGACCAATTCTTCAGGCGTGCAAAACCATAGCGCATCTAATTTTAGTCTATATCCAAATCCTGCCAAGAATCAGGTGAATGTTAGCATTCAGTCAGATAAATCAGAAATAGTTTTCATTGATATTCTTGGGAAAGAACTCAACCGATATGAATTATCAAAAGGGAACAATATTGTAAGTCTAAAGAACATGCCTTCCGGTTTATATTTTTATAAAATTCTTTCAGCTAAACAAATCTTATTTTCAGGGAAAATCGTTGTTAAATAGCATTTCTTCAACTTGTCGTTATTAATGAAAATTAAATTCAGTTTATTCTTTCTGTTTTTGTGTCCATTTTTGCTTTCTGGGCAAAGCTATGTTTTAAAAGGAAAGGTTACGGACGGTTCTAACAATCAGCCCCTGCCTTTTGTGAATGTTTACAGGTCGAACATTTCAAGAGCCACGACTACTGATTATAACGGAAACTATAAACTCGAATTAGATAGTGCCGAATGCGATGTAATTTTTCGGTATATGGGTTACGAAACCATCACCAAAAGAATAAAATTCAATAATAGCAAGCAGGCAACGGTTGATGTAACTATGAAAAACGCCATGCAGGAACTTTCAGGCACGGTGATTTCTACATCAAAATATGAACAAAAACTGGAAGAATCTATCACTTCGATTCAATTAATAAAACCTAAGCTGATTGAAAACAGAAATGCTACTCGCTTAGATCAGGCAATCGAACAAACCCCAGGTTTGACCATAGTAGATAATGAACCACAAATCAGAGGAGGAAGTGGTTTCAGTTCAGGGATGGGAAGTCGTGTGATGATATTAATTGACGAAATACCCATTTTAAGACCCGATGCAGGAAGACCTGTTTGGAATTTCATTCCCGTTGAAGACATCGAGCAAATTGAAATCCTGAAAGGAGCTTCATCAGTAATTTATGGTTCTTCGGCAATAAATGGGGCTATTAATATTCGAACAGCTTATCCAAAAGAATTTCCCGAAACTAAAGTAAATATTTACAGCTCTGTTTATAGTCGTCCCGAAAAGACTTATAAAACCTCATGGGAAGGCGCTAATCCTATTGCTTATGGAACCAATTTGCTGCATTCGCGCCGTTTTGGAAACTTCGATTTGGTGGTGAGTGGTGAATTTAGTAATGCTCCGGGTTATATAGGTTCTGAACACCCAAAAGATTCGACCTTGAATTCAAATCTGAGCACTAAGGGAGATTATGAAAACAGGGCCCGTTTTAGTTTTGGAACACGCTATCGTTTTAAGAAAATCCCCGGCTTATCTGTTGGGCTGAATGGAAATTATATGTATTCGGAAAATGCACAAACCTGGTTTTGGTATGATGCCGACACCAATATGTATCGTTCTTATCCCAACTCTATCACCCGTTTCACTGAGCGTATGTTTTATCTTGATCCTTATCTCAAATATATAAAGAAAGACGGGGCTTCTATTACGTTGAAAAATCGTTATTTCAATAGCAGCAATTCAGCTTCAAGCGACCAATCGACTACTTCTCAATTATTATATGATGAACTGCAATACTCAAACCGGTTTAAAGGTTTCGGGGGGCTTACTGTTACGGCGGGCATCATGAATTTATGGGCAAGTTCTTACGGCAAGGTGTTTTCAGGTACCTTTGATAGTAATAAGATGTTTACTTCCGAAAATCTGGCGCTCTATGTTCAATTTGAGAAAAAGTTTTTCGACCGGCTTATTTTTCTCATAGGGGGGCGTTGGGAATATTATCAAATTGCCGACCATCAGGAAGACAAACCCATTTTCAGAGCAGGCTTAAACTACACCCTCACTCCTGCCACTTTCATTAGGGCATCCTTCGGACAGGGATATAGGTATCCGAGCATAGGCGAAAGGTACATCACAACGAATGTTGGAAAATTTGGCTTTTATCCTAATCCTGATTTGAAATCAGAAAGCAGTTGGAATTCGGAATTGGGCATAAAACAATTATTTAAAGTTGCCGGTTTTATGGGAATGATAGATATTGCCGGCTTCTATCAACGATATGATAATTATGTTGAATTTAATTCAGGCTATTGGGGAAAAGATTTCACAACGGGTTTAGGTTTTAAATATCTCAACACCGGCAAAGCGCAGATAATGGGTATAGATGCTTCCATTATGGGGACTTATAAAATCACTAAAAATATTGAAATGAACCTGTTGTTAGCTTACACCTATTCATTGCCTCAGGCTTTAGAACCTGATAAAATATATTATTCGGAAATTGACACTACCCATTCGAAACCCAATGCCATTTTGTCTTATGCAAACAGTTCGAGCGATACAACAGATAATCTTTTGAAATACCGCATTCAGCATCTGGGGAAATTGGATGTTGAAATCAATTTCTATAAGTCAATTTCTATTGGAATCAGTTCTTGTTATTATAGTTTCATGAAAAATATCGACCAGTTTTTTCTCGATATCGACCATCCCGGGTATTTTCCTTCAGGAATCACTCAGTATAGAAAATACCACCAGAAGAGTATCTTTGTTTTTGATGGAAGGGTAAGTTATACCCATAAAAACATCAAATTATCCCTCATCGTCAGCAACCTGATGAATCTGGAATACTCCTTGCGACCCATGTCGATTGCGGCTCCAAGGCTTTCGACTTTGCAGTTGGTATATAAAATTTAAACTTAAAAATTCAGCATGAATAAATCACGCATCTTATTATTAATTGGATTAATGCTGTTTGCCAGCATACATATTTTTGCTCAAATTTCTGATCCGGATTTAGAAAACTGGACACCCAAAGGCACTTCTCCCAACAATTGGGAAGACCCCACCGACGGATTTTGGGGCACATTAAATGAATTGGTAGGTTTGCCGGCAACTCTTGGAGGACCCGGACCCCTTACCTGCGAAAAGGTCACCGATGCTTATCACGGAACCTATGCAGCCAAGCTCACCTCAAAACAATTTTATGCTATTTTTATTCCGGGCATGTTAGGCGCAACCACTCTTTCTATTCCTAATCAAACTATTTATTTGGGCAGACCCTGGACTCTGAGACCTGACCGTTTTTCGGGTTATTATAAATACAGTCCGGTGAATGGCGATTCGGCAGCTATCATCATTATGATCTCAAAATGGAACCCGGCTCTATTGCACAAAGACACATTGGGCTATGGCAAACTGTTGGTTACTTCAACTGTTTCTACCTATTCTCCTTTTGATGTGGATGTGGTTTGGTATGATACGACTTCTCAACCCGACAGTATTACCTTGCTTGCGGTGGCAAGTGCCGGTTTTAATATGCAAAACCTACAGGGTGGGGTTGGACAAGTGAACAGCGCTCTTTGGATTGATGATGTGAGTTTGCATACGTTTAGTGGCATCGAAACTTTTTTAACTCCCGAAATCAGGGTTTCGGCATATCCTAATCCGGCACAAGATAATTTATGGATTGATATGTCGGATAAGTTTGAAAATGCTTTAATTCAAATTTATTCGATTGACGGAAAGTTGCAATTGGAGCAAGCAATTCATAAGGCTAAAACCGAAATTAATATTCATTCGATTGCCGGCGGGACGTATTATTATAAAATCTCTTCGAAAGGCTTCACTGAATTTACCGGCAGTTTTATAAAAAATTAGAGGCAAACCCATTGCTGATATAATTTTTCGGGACACTTTCCTTATTTGGGATTTTTCTTTGTTTATAATCTTTGTTTAATTTCAACATCTGAAGTTGTTGCGTTTGTCGGAAACCCTCTGTTTCGCTGTTATGCCCGAAAGGCAAATTTTTTATATTGCATATAATCAATACAATATAATTATTTGAAAAGAAAAACAGGTCAATTTTTGAGTCTTTCAAGTCACTTGTAAAGGTCTTCAAGCCATTTGTTGATGTCTTCAAGTCATTTGTAAAGGTCTTCAAGCCATTTGTTGATGTCTTCAAGCCACTTGTAAAGGTCTTCAAGTCATTTGTAAAGGTCTTCAAGCCGCTTGTAAAGGTCTTCGAGTCATTTGTAAATGTCTTCAAGCCGCTTGTAAAGGTCTTCGAGTCATTTGTAGATGTCTTCAAGCCATTTGTAAAGGTCTTCGAGTCGCTTGAAAACGTATAAAAACGAACTTTAAAAAGCAGTTTCAATGTTTTTCATTCAATTTAAAATAATATTTTATCTTTGGCATTGAAATTCATTTGCTTGCTTTTATTATATAAGTCATGAGCAAATTTCTTTCGGCTTTTGTTTTTGCAATAAAAATCCTTCAAAAAAAATCTTGAAACTATGGCAATAAGAAATCAAACAGCAGATACACTGAAAGGACTTGCAGTTATTTTTATGATACAAGTGCATATAATGGAGCAATTTGCGTCTGTTGAAACGAGTAATTCTATGTTCGGGAAATTGGCTTATTTTTTAGGGGGTCCGTTTTGTGCTCCCGTGTTTATTGCCGTGATGGGCTATTTCTTAGCAAGCTCAAAACAATCATTTTCCTATTTCATTAAAAGGGGATTGATATTGTTTTTGGCAGGCATTTTACTTAATATTGGTCGATCTTTTCATCTTTTTATCACCATTTTTCAAGGAAAATATAACTTAGATCCCATGTTTTTTATTTTTGGGGTTGACATATTATCGCTTGCCGGACTTAGCATTATTTTATTGGCATTTTTACGACTTATCTCAAAAAAGAATTTGCTTTTATATATCCCCCTGATTCTATTTTTTGCCGGTCTCGATGATTTTGTTGTGGTAAACAGTCAGACACATGGTTTCTTTTTTGCCTACATCATAGGCGATTTCGACCATTCCTATTTCCCTTTGTTTCCCTGGTTTTCTTATGTGCTGTCGGGCTATGTGTTTAAAATTATCTACGATAAATATCATCACCTCCTCCATCCGTTTAGCTATATCCAATGGATTTTCGTTAGCGTATTATCTGTTGTGATATTATTTTTTAGTCCTTATACTTTTGCCATATCCAACGATTTGGATGTGTATTATCACCACAGTTTCTACTTTTTCTTATGGACTATAGGTTCGATGATGCTATATGTTTTATTAATCAACAGCATCTGTAAAGCATTAGGAAATACCCTGCTGATGGGTTATTTAAGTTGGACAGGCAGAAATGTGACGCTGATTTACCTCATACAATGGTTAATCATAGGGAATATAGCAACCGCTATTTATCTGACCCAAAACCTATGGCAAAGCGAACTTTGGTTTATCGGAATCACAAGCCTTACTTGTGCAATTGCTTTTGTTTACCTGAAAATAAAAGAAAGCAACAAAAGCGAAAAAGAAAATCTGATTTAGTTCAATCTACTTTATCAAACTCAAACCTTCTTTTGCTGAGGCATCAGTAGGTTTGTTCATAAGCGCTTTATTGAAAAGCACTTTGGCTTCGCGAAGTTTACCTACTTTAAAATTTGACCAGGCGTACATAATTACTGAATCGTAATCGAAAGGATATAAATTCACCACCTTTTCAAAATATTTCAAGGCAGTGTTATAATCTTTTTTTCCATAATAAATGTTTCCCATGCGGTAATTCACAGTCGAATTTTGTGGGTCAATTTTCAATATTTCTTCATATTGAGTTTTCACCATGTCCCAATTGCCAAGGGCTGCGGCAGGATTTACATAACCCAAGCGAGCTTCTATCGAAAGCGGAAGCAAATTAATTGCCTTTTGATAAAAGGTAGTTGACTCTGTAAATAAACCTGACATGTACAACAGCCAACCGATGCGAACATTTGTTTCGTATGATTTTTCGTCATACACTTTCTTCAAAGTTTCTACGGCTTTTGAATATTCTGCTTTTCCTTCAAAAACATAGCTTTCGGAAAAGGCTTTCTGCAATGCAGCATAGTCTTGTGCTTTAGAGGTTCCAAAAAACATCAATAAGCTGATGCTGCAAATTAAGGTGATGCGTGAGATTGATTTTAAATTTTCCATTGTATGGCTCCTATTAAAAAATGATTATTGTAATTGTAATGATTTATGGTAATAACGTTATTGTTTTCTTTAAAATAGTTATTTGATTTATCAATAAAATTGTAGAACAAAGATAAAGAAAAATGTTGGTTCAGATAATAACTTGCATCGAAACCTACTTTATAATTAATCGCATCGGAAGAATTATAAACATATAATCCATTCATTTCGTTTGCGTGGCAAAGATTTCCAACGGTGGCTGAAACCCCGGTATATAATCTGGGAGTTAAAGGAAGTGATAATCGTTCGGAAAAGAAAACCCTAAGTTTTGGCAATGTAATCGTCTTATCGCTGTTTTTATCGCTTAAAATATCAAGATTTGTTGTGCTCCTTAAAGCATGCCAATTTTGAAATAAATAATTCAAACTTAAACCTCCTTGCAATTGTGTACCTTTATCCAAATTGCTCCATGAAGCATTAATTCCCAAGGTGAATTTTCTGTATTCCTTTTGCAGCATCAGCGAAAACAAATACTCAGAAATAATCTTTTGAGTTTGTTTATCCAAGTTTGGATATATTGAGTCGCCACTCCAATAAATAGTAGAAAATTTATTATATAAATAGTGGAATGCAGGTTTAATAGAGATTTTATTATAAGAAGCCCACCCCATCTGAAGGTAATATTGTTGCTGATTAATTTTGTAGTTTTCGGCAGCATCAAGATTATAAGGAGGTGCAATATTTAAGCGGATTTGTTTTAATTTATCAATTCCGACATAAGAATACGCCTGATAAATAGTAATTCTTTTGCCTATATGATGCGTCAATCCTAAATTAAAATAACGGATATTATTATTCAAATCTGCTTCCGTATAATCATTTGGCGTAGTTTCCTGTCGGATGATTTGCTGATTTTTTGAAAAATTATTGCTGAATGCCATTCCTCCTTCAATATAAACGCCACTTACAATTGGATTTTTTGCAGGCTTAATTCTATCTATCAAATCAGGATTCATTTCGTGAAGGAACGCTCTGGCTTCATCAGTTCTTCCCGAAAACAAAAGGCTATAATATAAATATTCCTGAGTGTTTACATCGTCAGAGTTATATTTATAAGCCTTTCTAAAGCAAAATAATGCATCCTCATAATTCTTTTTATTATAAAAGGCTATACCTGCTCTCATTTCTAAATAATACCAATCAAATTGATGTGAAACCGCATCTTTGTAAACACTTATCAGAGAATCCCAATGTTGCTTCTCTCCAAGAGAAAAAGTCAAACTATCATAGTAGCGGAAATCTTTATGGTCTTGCGCAGAGACTTTAATTGAACACAAAACCATCAACAATAAAACTAACTTTTTTAATATCCCCTTCATGTTCAAATTTTGGTCAAAGTTACTGTTTTATTCAAGCCAGCATTTTCGATGCGTATTTGCTGGATTCCATCGTTATTAATGCTCATCTTAAATTCAGAATGATTGAATAGTTTTCCAAAAACTTTTAATTGATAACTCCCTGCCAATTCAATTTGGCTTAGGTTTAAATCATCGGTTTTCGATACATAATTTAAAGTGTATTCAGGTTTAAGGAAGATATAAAAAGAGGCGAAAAAGTCTTGAATGAAAATCAGCCAGGGCTGCCTGATAATATGAATGGGGAAAACATCTTTAACCTCCATATCCTGATAAAAACCAAACATTACTTTATAGGCAGAAAGATAAAACTGGAATAAAACCGATTTTTGATTTCCTGTGAAACTGGTGAAATACATTTGAACATCATCAGTATAAAAATATATTTTCGAATTGGTTTTGCTGCAACTGATGAATAATTGATTGTAAATATCTTTTTCAATTTCCCAAACGGCATCCTGATGTGGCTGTCCGTTTACTTCTACTTTGAAACGCAATTTCCGTCCGGGAATAAAATTAAAAGCATTTGCCAAAACACGATTTCGTTCAAAAGCTGTCACTTTATCATCTTTATTAGGTTTTTCGAATTGCTTCAATTCAAAACGACCTTTTGTGTTGAGCAAATAGTTCCCGATAGGATATTCAATGGTTTTAGATCCGATATAAGGTGTTGCCTGAAGTTGAAAATGGATGTGTGGCTTTGGCGAATTACCCGAATTTCCACAATAGGCAATCACATCCCCTTTTTTCACATAATCCCCTTTTGCAACCTTAAAGGTATTCTTTTTCAAATGGCTAAGTTTGGAATACAAACCATCCGCATGACGGATTATGATGGTATTCCCCCAGTTTTTTGCTGAATTGGTTTCGCCTACTTTATTATCCTCAATGTCATCTTCTATTTCTTCAACAGTTCCCGAATAGGGAGCCAAAACGGGTTTATTAAAACAATAAAAATCTTCTAAATTAGCACCCGGTATTTTGAATGCCATACCTTTTTCGTCGTACACCTCAAAGTCGAGGGCATGTCGCCAATCGTCTTTATGGGTAAATTCGCCATTATAGCCCTGCGTAACTTTCCATTCGCCAATGAAAGGCAATGAAAATGGCAGATAAAAAGTGTTTTTAAACCGAATTCTATTGTTGCTTTGAAAATAAATGTTTCTCTCAGGAGTGCCTTGTTGCATATACACCAATTCAGGTTTGTGATGAAATCGTTCGCGAAACTTCAATGCATACAGAAAAAGAAGCACAATCAAATTGAAGGGCAGGGAATAAATCGGAAGCTGCCAAACGGCAAGCACCGCATTCATGCTGGTGATGGTAATTACAATCAAGGGAGTCATGAGCAGCACCCACAGAAAAGAATAACGTGATGAAACTATAAAAAACCCTCCAATAGCTATGGCAGTTAAAATAAAATTAAAACCAATAAAATGATTGCTCAATTCGGAAATATTTGCTCCAATGATTCTATAGAAAAAATAAGCCGAAAAGAATCCCAACAGTGACAATAGGAAAGCAATGCGCGAATAAATAATTAAACCCACCGTAATTAACACTCCGGCAAGCACGCTATATTGAAAAAAGATAGCTCCAAGCGAGCGAAAATACATGATTACCGAAGCGGGCAGTTTAATTTGATCGAGCCAGGTATAAATATTCAATAATCTATATCCCCCCAATTTGTACATCTCATTCATCATATAAATTCCCCTTTCGCTCACATCGAGGTGACTATATTGGCGCGTGGCAAGCGTAAGCATCCAACAGGCAATTAAGAATGGAATGGTGAGGTAGGGCAAACCATATTTCCCCACAACACCTTCAAAAGCAATGGTGATAAATAGTGTGAATAGAGAAGCAAATATTAATATGATTAAAAATTCAAAATTGAGTTGGAAATAAATCCCAAGACTTAGGGCAACCAATAAACTATTAAAACCATAATATCCGGCTTTAATATTATTTCTATTCAGCCCAAAAACATAAGCCACCGTATTGGTGACACTCACTGCAAGCAAACCACTCAAACCCGCCACCCAATCGAAAAAACTCACCACAATAAGAATAAGCGCAAATATCCGACTATTGGAAAAGAAGATTTGCGAATAGCTATTGGCGATACTTGTGAGGTATCCGGGAAATAAGTTTCTGATTTTATTCATCAAAAAATTAGGGTTTTAATGTTAGTAGTTTTCAAATGTTATATGTATTCGTTTTTATGTGTAAATAGGGCTTAAGTCGAAATGCTTTTTATAAAGTATACATGAGTTAATATCTTGAAATTCAATATACATTATCAAGATTATGTTGCTTTTGATAAGGGTTAAATGCTTTCTTTATCAATCAAAATTAGACTTACTGGAACTTCGAGTGAGTTTACTGAGACCTTCAGAAAGTTTTCTTAGACTTCAAGAAAACTTTCTGGAGCTTCAAGAAAACTTTCTGGAACTTCAAGAAAACTTATTGAGACCTTCAGAAAACTTTCTGGAGCTTAGAGTAAACTTTCTGAGACCTTCAGAAAAATTTCTTAAGTCCTAAGAAAGTTCACTGGAACTCGCAGTAATTGCTGTTTTAGCTTTTATAAGTCTATTTTTAGTTTGAATCTTGTATAATTAATGTTTTTAATGGTGTCTGTTGATATGGCAATTTATTTAAATATCTGTTTTCCTAATTTCCTTTCTATAATCAAATTAAAAAGCTCTTAATTATAAATTGAATTTCTTCAAATAATCAGGTGTGCTTTCCTGATTTTCGATGTCCTCAATCGTTTCCTTATCTCGAATCACATGCACCCTTTCGTCCATATCAATCATAACAATTTTGGGGCGAAGTGTAATGAATTGCATCCATTGGGTCATGTTATAAGCACCCACACTATGAATTACCATCTGATCACCTTTGTTCAATAAAGGTAAAGAAATGCTTTCGCGTATGACGTCAATGTTCATACAAAGAGGACCATACAAAACCGTATCTTCAGCATAATGGGTGAAACTTTGAGCCGGAGTAATTTTATGTTCATACCAAAAAGAAGTGAACATGATGTTCACGCCGGCATCAATAATGGTAGCCCGTTTTCCACTCGAAAGACGTTTGTTGGCGATAACAGAAGTGACTAAAAAGCCGGCATCATCCACCAGTGCACGTCCGGTTTCGAGGATGAGCATTGGCATTTTTTCCTGAGGGAAACTACTGTTGATTAGTACGGTAGTAATTGCTTCGGCATAATCGTCGAAAGTTGGATTGGTATCATCGCCGGGTAGATAAGCACCTTTTAATGTATTACGCGAACAAAAACCACCACCCAAATCGAGATAATGAATTTCGTGATTGTATTTTTGTTGCAAACCTAAGGCTAAATCAACCAATTTAGATGTGGCAATAGAATAAGCATTTGGGCTTAACATAAAAGTTCCGATATGGGTGTGAAGCCCAACCAAATCCATTTTGCCGGAACGCATAATTTTGTTGAGTGCATCCCATGCCTGACCATTTTCATAATTAAAACCAAAACGATCCCACATAGGGTAGATTCCGGTATCCATATTAACCCGGATGGCAACTCTGGGTTTTTTGTTTAATTCATCCGCCAATTCGATAATGGTGTACAATTCGTCGAGGTGATCAATATGAAGGATTGAATCGTTTTTGATGGCTTTGGTTAAATCGCTCCGGCTTTTATCGGGACCATTGAAGATGATTTTTTTTCCATTCACGCCATTGGCAATGGCTTTATCATATTCAAAACCTGAAACAACCTCAGCCCATGAACCTTCCTGATGATAAACATTACAGACCGCATTCAAATAGTTTGTTTTGTATGACCAGGCAAATTGCACTTTAGGATATCGTGTAGTAAAAGCTCTTTTTGCTTGTTGATAGGTGGAACGTATGGTGTTCTCCGAAATCACAAACAAAGGCGAGCCATGTTCTTTCACAAGTTGTTTTACGGAAACCCCATCAATATGGGTTTTAGGATAATATTCAGTACGTAATCCGAATTTATTTGGCATTCCGGTTTCTAATTTTTTAATCACCGGGCGTTCGTATCTTAATTTTTCCATTTTATATATTTTCTTAATTGGTTATTAAATTTATTAAAGTTCTCCTAAGGTTGAAATTTTTTCAAACTCATTAATATCAACAATTTGGTCGAAAGAATAGCGGATAAACATCTTCCCGCTATCATATCGGGTATAAGGTTTTACTTCCTTTCCCATTGCCAAATTCACAAGGGCTTCGGGGATATTTTGCCCACAACCTACAGCAAGATAAATCCAGGCGGGTATTCGTGGATTGATTTCGAGCAGGTAATATATGTTGTCGTCAGTTTTTATCATTTCCAATTCGAAACCGCCTCTCCAATGAGTAGAGTCAATGAATCTTCTTGTAATTTCTAATAAAGGTTCGGAGGAAATAGAAATGCCTGCCCAGGCTTTTCCTTTGTCGGTAATAAATTGTTTGCGCATTGGTACTGCAGCCATCATATTTCCTTTTCCATCACCTAAACCTGTAACATTAAATTCTAATCCGGTAACGAATTCCTGAATGATAATGGGCAAACCCCACTTTGCACTGATTTGATTGAAATAGACTTTAGCTTGTTCGGGTGTATAGGCAATGCTTGCATCATAATATTTCCCTTTAACAACAATAGGATACTGAAATTCGCTTCCTAAACTATTTATTTCGTTTGGACTCATAATGGTTTTGCTGTGAGGAACCTCAATATTGTGTTTCTTGCCAAACTTATTCAGATTAAATTTATGTCGTTCTTCAAACTGATCCATCGTAGGCAAGAAGGTATGAATTCCCATTTTGAGCAATTGACCTTCAAGTTTTATAAACGAATACAATTCGGCATCGAAATTCGGGATAATAACATCCAGTTTTTCAATATCGTGAATATATTCCAATCGGTTCATCAGGGTTTGAGTTCCTGCAGTGGGATAGGGGATATGATAGGTTTTATCTACAAATTCATGCAAATAAATTCCGGGTTCGAGCGATTCGTAAGCAAGTCCGATAATGCGCACATCGAAAGATGTGGCTTCGCGTAATGCTCTGATCACAGGCAAACCAGGACCGGGATTATCGGTGGCATTTAAACCGGTAACTCCAATGGTAAGTTTATTTTTTTTCATTAGCCTCTATTAATGAGTGATGTTGTAGTAAACTGATGAAATCAGACAAATCTTTTTCGGCAGTGGCTTCATCAACAGTATATTTATTTATGATTTCTTCAGTAATCTTATCAAGTGACTCATCGTTTTTTAAAAGATTAATGATGTCAACACCTAATTGGTTTACCGAAAAAGATTCGCCGGTATTGGGGTTAAACACGAATCCATTATCGCTTATGGCAATATTCTTATTTATTTTCATGATTTCAGATTTAATAATTCATTTTATTTCAATAGCAAAAGTACAACTTACATGTAAATATTTTATTTGTTCCTTTATTCTGTTAACGCAAAATTACTACAGATAGTTTGTTTGAGAATGACATTATATACATACACTTATTTTTTATCTACTAATAAGCAAATTTCATCAATGAATAATATTCTTTTTTTTCCCATTTATATCCTTTATATTCTTATCCATTGATATTCAGTAAATATTTCAGCTACATTGTTTTCATATTCATCAAAAGTTTTGCATCTTTTAATTTTGCGGAAAACTTTGTGTGGATTATCAAATGAAAGCGAAAGATGCTGCCAATATTCTTTCAAAATACTAAGCGCTGTTAATCGATCATTCATAGTTTTTCTATATGAGAGATACAAGTCGGTTATAAAACTTTTTATTCGTTTGGACTTATCAGTTTCAACAGTGATTCCTTTTATTGAAGCGGGAAGGAAGGGATCTGACAAAATGCCTCTACCAATCATCCACGCATTTATATGTTCCAATTTAGTTTCTACTTTGTAAAAATCTTCTAATGTGAATATATCTCCATTATAAACTACCGGCACGTTCAGCATTGATAATGCTTTGGCGAAAGTGTCAATATCTGATTGCCCTGCATATAGTTGTTTCCCGATTCGGGAATGGATAGTAAGTTCAGCAATATGAAGATCATTAAAAACAGGAATTAGTGCAAATATTTCATCAGAAGAATAATAGCCCAGCCTGCATTTAACCGAAAAACGAATTTCCACCTCAGCCATCACCCGGTTTAATATGGCTTCTATTTCCTGTGGAAAGGGCAACAATCCGGAGCCTCGCTTCTTATCGGCTACTTGTGGATAGGGACAACCCAGATTCCAGTTGATTTCTTTGAATCCTTTGGTTTTACAGAAGCGGGCAAAGCGAATGATTTCGTCGGCATCTTTGCTTAAAATTTGAGGAATCACTTCAATTCCGTTTTCGCAAAGGTTTTCTAATTCGATTGCTTTCTTAGCTGGGAGTTTATTTTCAGAAGAAATATTTAAAAAGAAAGGGGTGAACAGGGCATCAATGCCCGGGAAATGTCTGGCATAAACCGCCCTGAACGTAGCATTCGTTATTCCTTGAAAGGGTGCAAAATAAATTTTCGTTTCCTTATTCATTATGCTTGATCATATTCCTTAAACAATCATTATCTTATAAAGTTTTCCGCTTCAAAATTAGTCATAAGAATGAATGGATTTCTTTTATTCTGATTGTTTTACGATTTTTTAATATTAGACTAATGTTGAGACTGGAGTTTTAAACCGGATAGCTAAACGAGTGAGATTGAGAAGGGAAATGGAAAGCTAATGATGAGGCGGGTTTGGCCAGGTCACGGCTTTATATATGAGGCTCAAAGGGGAGGAGGTGCTAATTTGCTAATGAAGGGATTTTTGGGCAAATGGATGATTGGGAAATGAGGATAGGGATGCCTGATAAACAAAGCGTAGCGGGACGCTACGCTAAACGGGGGGATTGGGGAATGAGGATAGTTGTGTAGGCAGGATGCCTGATAAACGAAGCGTAGCGTCTCACTACGCTAAACGGGGCCTCCACTTTGCCTTCTGCCGAACCTTCTTTTTTATCACCAAAAACCTTTTCTCATAATACATTAATTTATTCTAAAGTGTTTTATTATCAAGTAGTTTCTACTTATTCTATTTTGATGTAATGTAGCTATAAGGCAGCTTATTTTCATTATAAACCTAATGATAATATTATTGATGTAAATGTCAAAATCAATGACGTAAGGTTTTCTTTCAATGACGTAAGTTTTTCTTTCAATGATGTAAGCTTTTCGTTCAATGATGTAAGTTTTTCTTTCAATGACGTAAGCTTTTCTTTCAATGATGTAAGTTTCTCTTTCAATGACGTAAACTTTACTTTCAATGACGTAAGCTAAACATCCAATGACGCAAGTTTTTGTTTCAATGACGCAAGTTTTTGTTTCAATGATGTAAGTTTTTCTTTCAATGACGTGGATTTTAGACCTGGTAAAGCACTTTTATGCCCTAATCATGCATATATAACTAATATATATTCAATAATATACATAGCCTATTTAACTCAATATTTGTGTTTATTTTGCTGTTGTATGTTAAATGAAATAACTGATATATATAATTTATATTCAATAATATATAAAAATTCAATTTAGGAATTTTACATCACTGACACCCCCCATTCGGCTTAGTTTCTACTTCAGTCGAATGTATATTTTCAGACTTTGCCTGTTTTTTTAAATTATTTATCTTCGTAATTAAATTTCGGTTTTAAGTTCGAGTATCACAACTAAGCCATCTGAGTTTAATGAAATATTCCTACTAAAATTGTCAACATAAAAGCTAATATTGTGCTTATAGCTCCATAGAAAGCAACTGAATTACCACTAAAGGGTTTGTATTTTAAAATCAGCTTTTCATACCTATTCTTATAAAATATAAGAAAGTAGTTTAACACAATGAATACCAATCCATATTTAACTATAAATGAAAACGTGCTATTTAATTTTGTACCAGGAATAATATTGAGAATAACATAAGATTTAAATTTAAATAAAATTAGTATTGAATCAATTGAATATAAATTTAAAGCAAATACTAAAGTATATAATATAAAAACCCTATTTTTCCAGTTGGGATCATTTTTCTTTTTTTGGTTTGAATTTACTATAGCACCAACCCAAAATTGATAATATAGTTTTATAATTTTATTCATACGGTTTTTATATTTATAATCCCTCCTCTAAGCGTATAATATCAAAATTCCCATTGCAGTTAAGCTGAAATTGCATTTCCGCTTCAAACCTCACTCAAACAGTTTACCCCTCCAACTCTCTGTAAGCCAGCCAAGCCATAAAACCCATTCCGGTTTCGAGGCAGCTTTCGTCCACGTCGAAAGTAGAAGAATGGAGGTTGGTGATGGGTTTGTCTTTGATGGCCGAACCTAAGCGATAGAAGCAACCCGGGAGTATTTGAGAGTAGTAGGCAAAATCTTCGGCAGTCATTCTGATTTCGAGGTCAACCACATTGTCGGCACCCAAATATTCGATGGCATGAGATTTCACATTTCGGGTTAACTCGATGTCGTTCACTAAATAGGGATAACCTTTGTCGATAAACACTTCGGCGGTTCCACCCATGCTTTCTGCAATTTTTTCGGAAATAAGGGCAATTTTCTGATGAGCTTTGGCTCTCCATTCTTCGCTATAGGTGCGGAATGTTCCTTCAAAGAGCACTGTGTCGGGGATAATGTTGGTTCGTCCGTTTGCATTAATTCGCCCGAAAGATAAGACGGTGGGAATGCCCGGATTGGCAAGCCGGCTGACCACTTGCTGCAAGGCAACAATAATGTGGGCGGCAATTACGATGGGATCGATAATGAGCTCGGGAGTGGCAGCATGTCCGCCTTTTCCGTTCACGGTAATGAAAACTTCGTCGGTTGAAGCCATATATTTGCCGGGCTTCAAACCAATTTTGCCTGCTTCGAGGGTTGGCAAAACATGTTGCCCGAAAATATGGGCAGGTTTAGGATTTTCTAAAACACCTTCTTTAATCATTACAGAGGCTCCGCCCGGATACTTTTCTTCTGAAGGTTGAAAAATAAGTTTAACGGCTCCTTTTAGATTGGGCTCAAGCTTTTTCAATATATAGGCCACGCCCAACAGTGAAGCCATGTGAACATCGTGTCCGCAGGCATGCATCACCCCTTGATGTGTTGATTTATAATCAATATCATTGTTTTCGTTTAAAGGAAGCGCATCCATATCTGAACGCAGGGCGATGGTTTTAATATCGGCTTTATCGGGATTAATCATTGCCACGATTCCGGTTTTAGCAATGCCTTGATGAAAAGGAATCTGCCACTCGCTGAGTTTTTTTGCTATTAAAGCAGAGGTTTGATACTCTTTGAAAGCAAGCTCGGGAATGCTATGCAATTGCCTTCTGATGTTGATGGCTTCGTGAGAAAACTCAGTTGCCAGTTGTTTTATTTTCAGCAGTATGTTTTGATTATTTTCCATAATAATAGAATTTGATGTTATGATAAATCAGATGCAAATTTATTCAAAAAACAATTGTTTCTCATATAAGTTTTTATAGACACCTTCCTGACTTATGAGTTGGTTGTGATTGCCGGTTTGTACGATGTTGCCTTTTTCGAGTACCATAATTTCGTCGGCATTGATGATGGTGCTTAAACGGTGGGCAATGATAATGGAGGTACGGTTTTTCATCAGTTCAGAAATGGCATCCTGCACCAGTTTTTCGCTTTCGTTGTCGAGCGATGAGGTGGCTTCGTCGAGGATAAGAATAGCCGGATTGCGAAGCACCGCACGGGCAATGCTGAGCCTTTGCTTTTGTCCTCCCGAAAGCTTCACTCCATTATCGCCAATTATGGTTTGATAGCCTTCGGGCATTTGCATGATGAACTCGTGGGCATTTGCAATTCGGGCGGCTTCTTCAACTTCTTCCAACGAATAATGTGTGGCGCCAAAGGAAATGTTACTGTATACTGTATCGTTAAATAAAATGTTTTCTTGCGAAACAATTGCCATTAATCCTCTTAAATCATTAATGGCTAAATCATTTACGGCAATATTATCGATGCTTATTTCGCCGCTTGTGCAGTTATAGAAACGAGGGAGCAGATTGGTTAGAGTTGTTTTTCCGGAACCTGAGTTGCCCACAATGGCGAGGGATTTTCCTTTTAATAATTCAAAATTAATATTCTTTAATACCAGATGATCTTCGTAGCCAAAGCATACATTTTTGAATTCGATGCGCTCATTAAATTCTTTCTTTTGAATGGCATTGGGTTTTTCGACGATGATTTCTTCGGCATCAATGATTTCGAATACCCTGCGGGCAGAAACATTTCCTTTTTGAATGGAGAAAATGGCATTAATAAAAGCCTGAACGGGGGGAATCAATCGGGCAAATACGGTGACAAACACGATTAACAAATCAGCTGTAATCCATCCTTCGGATTTGATGACCATGGATCCGCCAATCCAAATTACGATTACCATTACCAATACTCCTAAAAACTCGGTTAAGGGAGCCGACAAATCGGTGCGACGAAAAACGGTGTTGATGATGCGGGTGTATAATTTGTTATTCTTACGGAATCGTTCGATGCTGCTGTCGATGGCATTAAAGGCTTTAATAATGCGAATTCCGGTGATGCTTTCTTCGACGAAGGCATATAATGAGCCCATTTTTTCCTGCCCACGAACGGCACTTTTCTTAAGGTTCCTTGCAATACGGGCAATCAGAAACCCACTAATTGGAATTAGTAATAAGACAAATAAGGTGAGCGAATAACTGATAAACAATAGGGTCCCGATGAATAAAATGATGAGAAAAGGTTCGCGGAAAACCATTTGCAGAGAACTCATTACAGACCATTCGATTTCCTGAACATCGTTGCTGATACGTGAAACGATATCTCCTTTTTTATGGGTTTTGAAATAGGAAAGCGGTAGAATGAGGATGTGAGAATAAATGTGATTGCGGATATCTCTAACCACATTATTGCGCAGGGGAGCCATGAAAAACAAACCCATATAGCGGCAAAAGTTGGAAAAGAGGGAGAATACTATAAATACTACTGAAATAAAGAGTAATGCTTCTAAGGAACCTCTGGTATCGACAATTCTACCCACTTCATAATATAAGAAATCTTTGAGGGAATGGAGATCCATTGTGATTACGGGAGCCACTGTTGCGGTTTTGGTCATTTTGAACAAAACCTGAAGAAAAGGAGCTACAAGGACAATAGATATTACCGAAAATATTGCATACAACACATTAAACAAAAGGTTTAATACGATGTATCCCCAATAAGGCTTTACGTATCGAAGTATGCGGAAAAAGGTCTTCAATCTTTTGATTTTTATTTATGATTGCAACACTTCTTCAAATAGAGAAATATTCAGATTAAATGTTTTTAGGGGCAAAATATCCTTCATGGCATTGATGTAATTTTCTTTAGTCAAGGAAGGTATTAAATTATATTTTACAAGCGATGCCAATACCACAATATTTTGCATAATCGAATCGGGCAAATCGTCTTTGAATACTGGATATAGTGTAATGTTTCTTTGCAAACATTCTTTTTCAATCATCTCTAAGGTAATAGCTTCAGCCTGACCAAGGCGAACAGAAAGAGGCTGCCAGGATGCATTGTAACATATTAATGTTCCCTTATCCATCAAGAATTCATTGCATCCGCGAAGGGCTTCATGGAGTTCAAGTCCGATAACTAAATGGGCATGGTTTCGCATTATCAAAGGAGAATGCGCTTTATCTCCTAATCTGATAAACGAACTCACACTACCGCCACGTTGAGCCAAACCGTGGGTGTCGGCTCCATGTATTGCAATTCCGGCATTATCTGCTGCACGGGCAATCACTTCACTAATTAATCCTATTCCCTGTCCTCCGACTCCAATTAAAAATATATTGAATGGGTTTTCCATTATTCGACCTCCTTGTTTTTCTTTTTCAACTTAATCGCTTTGGCTTCGCAAGTTTGTATGCAGGAACCATCGCCAATACATAAATCTTCGTGAACCCAAATCTTCTTCCCGTTTTCTGTTTGAAATGATGGGCAGGCAAAGGAGGAAATGCAGGTGAGCAATAGTTCGCAGTTTTCCTGAAGAATATTAATTTTATTGTTCATGTAGGTACCCCCTCGTTTTTGTTCTCTGGTTTTCTTGAGCATACAGGGATGTTCGGCGATTATCACACTCAAGCCATCTTCATTAATTGAAGCTTTGAGATGCTCTGTATATTTAGCTTGATTATAGGCACCGCATTCTCTAATATTCTTTACGCCCATGCCTTCCAATAATTGTTTGATTGGAATGGCTGTTGTTTCTCCATTGAAATTCTTTCCACTGCCGGGATGATCCTGATGTCCGGTCATTCCGGTGGTTCCATTTGGTAGAATTACAAGGGTGAGGTTATGATTGTTAAACAAAGCATTTACAATGCCCGGCAATCCTGCATGAAAAAAAGTGGAATCGCCAAGAAAGGCTACGACTTTTCTGTCTTTATTAAATAAAGAAAGTCCTGAAGCAGTTGCTGTGGAATGCCCCATTGACAGTAGTACCTGACCAACATGATGAGGAGGAAGGTATCCCAGCGTATGGCAACCAATGTCGGCAACAGTAATGTCGGTTTTGGCAAGCGCTTTACGGGTTGCAGTAAAAACCGGACGATGTCCACATCCCGGACATAATTGAGGAGGTCTCGGGGGAGAAATGTGCGTGGATGGTTTCACTGTTACTCTTTCCGGTAATATGTCTTTCCATGTTCGTTGCAAAATATCATATACCTTATCAGGAGTATATTCTCCCATCCAATCTTCAATAGATGACTTTCCAATGACCTTGCATTGAATATTCCTGTTATAACAAAGTGTTTTGATTTCTTTTTCAAGAATATCATCTAACTCTTCTAGTACTTTAACTTCTTTATGGGTTGAGAGAAATTCAGCAAGAGTATCCAAGGACAAAGGATAAGTGATTCCTAACTTTAATATATCGGGAGGCTCAGTGCAAGATGAAAGTACATCCAACAGAGACAGGAAGGTTGCACCGGAAGTAATGATTCCTTTATCTGAATTATTATTGGTAATTTGATTTAAGGAACTATGCTTTAAAGCTTCTGAAAAAACATTTAGTTTCCCCAAAGCTTTTCTTTTCATATCTAAAGCTAATGTAGTGATGGGGATAAGCGGTGTATTACCCATTTCGAAACGGGGAGTCATATCGTGGGCTTTGTTTTCCCAACTTCCAAAGTCTACCTTTTCTTTTCCATGGCATACATGAGTGGTCATGCGGAAAATCACCGGCATTTGAAGTTCGCGGGAATATTGAACTGCAACTTTAAAGTATTGATACACTTCGGCAGGAGAAGCAGGTTCAAAAACCGGAATATAGGACATGTGTGCATAATGACGGTTATCCTGTTCGTTTTGAGAAGAGAGTGCCCCCGGGTCATCGCCCAATACTACCACCATTCCACCTTTTATATCAAAAAAGCCAAGCTGAATAAAGCTATCAGCTGCAACATTTAAGCCTACACTTTTAAAGAAAACACAGGAGGTGTGACCATTCATGGCAGCACCAAAAGCTACTTCGGTTGCCACTTTTTCGTTTACAGAAAATTCAAAATAAAACGGTCGTTGTTCAGAAGGAATGCTTTGAATTGCTGTGGCAATTTCAGGGGTTGGAGAACCGGGATAGGATGTTACCACCCGCACTCCTGATTCCATCATTGCCCTTACAATGGCAGTGTTTCCGATTACCACTTCCGAAAAGGGTTCGGTTTGCAATAAGATATCGTTTAGTTTTTTCATTTAGTCTCTTTAGGAATGAACAAATGTAATTAAAACAATTAAAGAAGCTGAATTCTTCCGTAAAACTTAATTATTCCACAACAAGTTTATAATAGTTGAACTTATCGGAAGTCGCAACTTTTGCAAAGTAAATCCCTTTCGATACATTAAGATTAAATGATTTATTGTTCATCCCACAACTAAGAGTCCAGGGAGTTTGATAAACGCATTTACCACTAATATCATATACAATTATATTTGCAATATCACTTCGTTCGGAATTCAAATCAATAGAAAACTGACCCTGATTGGGATTGGGGTATAGCATACATAAGGATTCTGACCCATAATATTTATTCACATTTACCGATTCCCATGTTTTCTTAACAGCTCCATAAGCGTTAATTTTACCATAACCCCACAAATAACTTCCTTGTGAAGGGATAACTCCTGTGAAATTATCGGTAATAGCAGTTTCTTTAAGTATTCCCATTGTCAAATTAGGATTCAATGCAGGATTGGCTTCGAGCATTAATGCAATTATGCCCGTAGTCATTGGAGAAGCCATTGAAGTTCCCATCATCATGGCATAACTATAGTTTCGTCCATTCACAGGGCTGGTGTAATTGCTGACTACTTCAGAACGATTGGCTCCTCCTGTGTTATAGGTTGTGTCATAAGAATTTATTCCCGAAGCTAAAATAAGACCGGGGGAAGCGATATTGGGTTTAGCGGTGCTATCCGCTCCAGGTCCATGACTTGAAAAGGGTGCAAGATTACCTTCGGCAACATAGGAGCTATAAGAAACATTTCCTCCATCCACATTGGTATAACTTATTTTTGAAGCATAAGCAGCGGCGGCAATTGCCGTATGAGAAGATGCCATATCGCCAACAGTCATATCTTTATTTCCGACGGTCTGTCCTACAATGCCAACGCTAAAACCACCATAATATCCTGTGTAATCTTTCACATAACCCATCCAGGCATTCATGCTTCCATCACTGCATTTAAAACTAATTTCAACTTTACTTGCAGTCTTACTAAAGAGATCACAGAAGATTCGGGGTTTTCCATTGAAGTCGATGGCTGTATTTGTAAGGCTCAGGAAACAGGTGTCTCCTGCAGGTCCAATTAAATTGTAATTAAATAAACTACTATCCGGGCAAATGAATCCTGTTGAGTTGCCCATCGTGGTTCCATTAAACAAGCTAACTTTTACGCAATACGTCTTTCCTGCTTCTCCCCACATATCAATCCATGTTTTTTTAAGTCCATCAACTGTTGGAAAAACAACATAACTTCTTATTAAGGTATCGGTTGCTGTAAACTTCTTATTGAGATGAATATTATCAGCTCCATTGTTTCCAGCAGCGCAAACAAATATTTTTCCTGCTCCTGTGAGTTGATCCAACGCCTGACTAAACAAAGAAGTTCCATCGTGGGGACCCATGCTGCATCCCCAACTGAGATTTACCACGGCTGGTTTTCCGACAGAAGCTGCATAGTTATAAATATAATTTATTCCATCAATAATATTACTCATTCCGGTAGTGGTCCATTGGTTTTGATCGGGTTTGATGCCCACAAACACAAGGTCGCTTTCGAAGGCAACACCCTGATATTTGTTGGCAGGGCTTCCTACACCCGAACCGGCTGCAATTCCGGCAACATGTGTTCCGTGGGAGAATAAAGCTACATCTGAACCATCATTATAAAGACTTGCCGAATCGGAGATTTCGTTTCCATAAGTATAACCCGTTGGAGGATTACCCGTGGTTTTTTGCTCCCACACTTTTTTCAAACGATATCGGGTGCCGGAGGTGTCGAGAAGGGTAGGATGTGAATAATCGAAGCCTGCATCAATGATTCCAACCACTACATTTTTTCCTGAATAGGCTTGAGGAAGGTTGATGCCCTGATGAACTGAATCGACTCTTGTGTCGGCACGGGCGCTGTCCATTGTCATAAAAACAGGTTCATCGAGCTGCAGATATTGTATGCATTCGGAGCTTAATAAAGTGCTTAAATTTTCCATCGGAATCTGAATCGTTAGTATGTTTCCGGCTGTGGTTCCGGTGAGAATTCCCAGGTCGGAAAATGCTTTTTTGTAGCTCATGCCCTCCACTTTGACCATCGCACTCAGATATAGTTTTCCCGAAATACTTTTATAAACATATTCATGCGAAACATAGGGTTTGCCCTTTAGTGTTTCGATATTATGAAGATATTGGAGGGTTTGTGGCGAACATTTAGCTTGTTTTTCATGTGTTTGTTGTGCAAAAACATTGAATGAAAACAATAGGGATAGAATGAAAATATAGCTTTTGGAAATCATACTAATGAAATAAAGAAGATGCGAAATAAAGAAAGAATGACTGAGTAGCCCCACCATTAACACAACCGACAAATAAAAGAAAACAAAGTAATACTAAAATCAATGTAATCAGGGCTTTTATTTTTTTCAGAGCTTTTTATTTTCCTTTGTTTATACATTGTTTATGTTATTTATGTTACTCGTTTGTTACTCGTTTTATTTATTGTTGTATCTTTGTCAAATAAAGGAAACAAAGGTATAAATAAAATCTAATTTGAGTAATAATTATGAGTGTGATATTAAGAAAAAAAAAGTGTGCCGATGGTAAGCAGAGTCTATACCTTGATATATGGCACAATGATAAAAGAGAATATGAGTTTTTGAAAATCTATATTAAGCGAGCTAAAACACCTGAGCAAGCCGAGACCAATAGAGTAAGTATAGAAACTGCCGAGAGAATTAGAGCCAACCGATTAATTGAATTACAAGCAAGAGGCACTAATTATATACCAAAATTCAAAAAAAACATGAATTTCATTGCTTACTATGAAAAGTTTGTAAGTGAGTATAAAAACAAAGATGTTAGGCTTGTAAGATCATCATACAATCATTTTAAAAAGTTTGTTGATGTGAAAAAGTATGATAAAATACTGATTAAAGAACTTTCTAATGAATTATGCAAAGAGTTTAAAGACTATTTAGATGAAAAGCTAAATGGTGAAACACCATATAATTACTTCAAAAAATTTAAAATTGTCATCAAAAAACTATATTCTAAAGATAAATTAATAGATGATAATTTTGCCGATGGTATTAAAAACAGTAAATCTGAGGGTGTAAAAAAAGACATTTTAGACATCAAAGAAATTAATATGCTTGCTCAGGCTCATTGCCCTAATGAAAATGTAAAGAGAGCTTTTATTTTCTCTCTTAGTACCGGTTTGAGATTTGTTGATGTGAAAGCTATAAAATGGGGCAATATCCAAAATAATTCTCTCTCTATAATTCAGAAAAAAGTTGAAAAAAGTAAATCGGCTCAACTAATAATGGAACTTAATAATACAGCTCAAAAGGTAGCCGGTAAGCAAGGCAAAAATGATGAGGTAGTGTTTATATTGCCGAGCCATACAGCATGCTTAAAAGACTTAAAAACATGGGTGAAAAATGCAGGTATTAATAAGCATATTACATGGCATTGTGCCCGACACTCTTTTGCAGTTAATTTGCTTGATAAAAAAGTAGTAGGAACCGATATAAACACCGTCTCATCACTTTTAGGGCACTCAGGCATAAAAGATACAATGAAATATTTACATAAGCTCAGAGAGAGAGAAAATGAAGCTGTTAACAGATTACCTGAAGTAGAATTTTAATAATATGGAACAAATTAACAGAGCTAAAAAAAGGCTACAATTTATTTATTACTTATTCAATGAGCAGATTACTTGTCGGCATGACATGGTACCAAAAGTACCAACTACAAAAGAAACCTCTTTTTACACCTTAAAAGATTGTAATATAGTGCCATATTATAGATGTTATGATCTTATAGAAATTTACTCTGATGTTGATATGATAAATTATGATGAATTTGATGAGTTTCAAGTTGAAACAAATACATATTCAATGAATAATTTACCTCAGATCAGATTAATTTTAAATGATATATTTCATTTAGCAGTTAAAAACATTGAAATATATTCAACATCGTTGGTGCCACTTTTAAACAATAAGGAAATTAAGAAAATTATCGGTAAACATTCATTTAGAAATGGGCACTTTTATTTTACTCACCAATTTCAAGAGAGTGAAAGCACTTCAATAGTCACCAACTATGAACTTGCATTATATTCATGCAAAATAAGAGACCATTTGAATAATGTAATATATTCTAATGAAACCGGATCATATAAAAACAAACAACCTGTAAAAAGTTTTGAGACCACTTTAACAGAGCCTCAACTTAAAAAGTTATTTGATGAGTTAATAAAAGGTAATTACATAAACCCTGAGACCGATTTAAAGCAGCTTAAAGCTATCTTTAATGCTGAGGTAATTGAGAGCAGAAAAAAAGTGAAATGGATACTATTAAGCAGAAAAAAACAGCCTCATAAAACAGCACTAAGAGAGCTATTAACACTTATTTTAGGTAAACGACCTGAACAAAAGATAGTAGATGTTTGCTTTACAGATAATTTGGGAAACCCTATTGTATTACCCAAACCTAAAAATAATGAGCCCTCAAACTATTATGCTGACCTTGAAAAGATGATTAAGTAAAAGCCCACTTTTACCCGACCTCACCCGACCTTGCTAAAATCAATAATTAGCAAGGTTTTTTGTTTTTACCCGACTTTACCCGACCTTTACCCGACCTTTTAAAAGTCGGTTAATATATAGTTTACTAATGCTTTATGTTGTTTCCTATGTGTACTTTTGCTAAATGAATATTCATAAAACAAGAGCTGACGAGCTCATTTTATTAATTCAAAATTTAATTTAATGATTGAAATTACAGCAATTGAGCAAAGGCTTTCAAATATTGAAGCCTTGCTAACAGCAACAAAAACAGTATTGACCTTTGATGAGGCATGCAACTACACAGGCTTTGCAAAAAGTTTCATGTATAAAATGACCTCAACCGGCAAAATACCATGTTACAAGCCACAGGGCAAAATGATTTACTTTGACCGTGCCGAGCTTGAAAAATGGTTACTAAGAAACCGGATCACACCGGCTAATGAAATTAATGAGATAGCAGACACTTATGTTTCTCTTAATCAAAAAGGGGGTGCAAAATGATTTTAACCGATTATTATAAAGCTGAAAAATTACCTGAGAGCAAGAGTAAGCTGAGGTATGATGTAACAGCAAGCACCGGACACTATGAGCCATTTGAGGCACTTAAGAACAAAAAGAATGAGCTATTTTTTTATTATGGTGACGTGCCCGACAATTTTAACAGCCTTGTAAAAAGAAAAGCCGATAAATGTATTACCAAGACTAAAAACATAAGTTCAGTTTTTGTGCCTGACATTACATTGCCTTTTGCTTATGGTGACGTTAACAGCACCTCAGATGCATTGATAATTCTTTTCAATGAGAATTACACCACTATTGAAATATTTGTAGCAAGAGGGCAAAGAAACAATAAAAGGAACCTGTATTTTTTATTGACCGATGGTGAGCTGCAAAATGAAATTGAAATGCTGAGAAAAAAAGCAAATGAATTACCAAAATAGTAATTATAAAAAAGGGGTGCAGGTGGTTTGCCTGTGCCCCTTTTATTCATTCTCTATATTAAGTGTGTTTCAATTACTGATTTAGTAATTATGACTATCTAAAGTAGATAAAATTAGAGTAATCAGAGGCAATAAAAAAGAGATGCAAAGATTTAAACACGGTCAACAATGTAAATGAAAAATATTAGCAGTAAAAACAATTAGCAACTATAAAAATTATGGCAAAAGGAATTAAAACAGGTGGTAGGGATCAAGGAACACCCAACCTATTAACAAGAGAATTGAGAGCAATCTTAAAAAGTATTGTTTCAAAAGAATTAAAATTGATACCGGCTACACTTGAAAAGTTAGAGCCTGAAAAAAGAACTGAATTAGTGTTAAAGCTATTACCTTATGTATTACCAAAAGTTGAACCTGTGCCGATGGATCAGGGTGAGCCGTGGGGCTCAGATATGTAAAAATGAAGTGTTTTTTCACACTATAAAAGATAATTCTTAAGGTTTTCTAACAGTCAATAGAGAAAATAAATTACAAAGTAAAAAGCAATTGAAAAGCAATTGAAAAGCAACCAGAAAGCAGCCATAATTTATGGCTTATTATGGCAAAATAAAGAGACCGGTTAATATTAAATATTAATTAAAAACAATAAAATGTATGATAACATAGATTTTAATTTAAAGAGAGAGCAAGCCGGTAATATTGATTTACTTGCTGAGGTACCTTTATTACTTAAAAATACAAGTGAGCACTCTTTTAATGATAATTCAAGCGTTTCAGTTACCGGCTACATTGATAAATTTAAGGTCAATGTAACTGAAAGCAGAGTAAAAATAACTGAAGGTAGTCTATGTAAAGAATTATTAAATGATAATTTTCAAACCTTGACCAGGGGTGACACAAAAAGAGCCATTGAGAAAATAAGCGATCTGTTACATTTGCCGGTACATAAAGCCGACATTGAGAGAATTGATTTAGCTCAAAACTTCATTGTTAGGCATGAAACACCGGTTTATTATAATCATTTGGGCTTACTTCAGTATTATAATAGATTAGAGCAAAACAAGGGTTTATATTATAATAACAATAATAGACTTTTGGTTTTTTATGATAAGGTTGCCGAGTATAAACATAAGGGTTTGCCTGTGCCTGAGCTATATCAAAACAGAAACGTTTTAAGATATGAAATGAGGTTTACAAGGCAACTGTTAAAACAATTCAATACACCTCAGCTAATAGCTGAAATGTTGTATGATGAGCAATTTTATATTGACATCATTAACCGATGGTATTTTGAGTACAAAAACATTAATAAGATTAGAGAAAAAAATAATATTGACTACACTATGATTAAAACAAGAGAGCAATTAAAACAGCAAGCTTTATTATTACTAATACATGAGCAAGGGGGTGAACTTGAATTTTACAAAACAATTTCAGAGGCTCAACAAAAAAATGAATTGACAAATAAACAGGCTTATGATTTAAGACACCTCATCAAAGAAGCTGGGCAAAGTAAATTATTGACCTGTGAAAGCGATGTAATTACCGAGCTTGATAAAAAGGTAAAAGAGGCAATAAAATTTTATAGGTAAAATATATCTGGTACCGATTAATATTTGTAATATTGCAATAAAAATCACACCATGAAAAAAACACTTAGCCTATTAGCACTTACAATGTTTGTTTTAACATGCATTGGTCAGACAAATGAATGTTCATTAAGAAAAGTATATTTTGGCATAACAAGTAGTTTATGTAAGACAAAAGAGACTGCCACTTTTGAAGATGTTGGCACTATTAAAGGATTGAAACTTATTAGTTATTCTGTAAGGGTTTTTGATTTAGATGCTCGTTTAACATACATATTTGCAAATGATACACTTACAAGAGCAAAATACACATTTAATACCACTTATGTAAATAAAAACAATTATATTTCAGACTTCAATGCTGTAAAAGATAAATTACAAGAAAAGTATGGTAAGCCCATAAGCGATAAAATATATTGGATAAATGATTTATATAAAAATGACCCAAAGGATTATGGACTTGCTATATCTGCCGGTCATGTAGCATATTTTACTACTTTTGAAACTGATTGTATGACTATAATTTTAGTGTTACAGGGTGAAAATTTTGAAATAACATCAGGTGTTGAGTATAGTTCAAAAAAATATAATGAACTTGAAAAAAGGGTGAAAAAGAATGCTGAAAAAGATGACTATTAAAAGCTAGCTAAAAACATTAATTTGACATTAATGTTACCATTATGTTACTCATATAAACTAAAAGCCCTATCAATACAGGGCTTTTGATGTTTTAAGAGTAGCCCCACCAGGACTCGAACCTGAATTTAAAGTTTAGGAAACTTCCGTTCTATCCCTTGAACTATGGGGCCCATTAAATATGATGCTGCAAAAATACTATTTATTTTTATTCTATAAAAGAAACTTCCGTTCTATCCCTGCCTGACGGCAGGCAGG
>JBAWXL010000007.1:0-43857 GCA_037144095.1 Bacteroidota bacterium | reverse complement strand
CTGTATTCAAAGCGGCATTACAAATGCCGCTTAGCCGCTCCGTAGCTCAATTTCGTAGACATATGCCGCCGAGGGGGGGAGGAGTTAACCCAATGCAATATTTATGGAGTGATGGGATAACCAGCAAAAATAGGACTACATTGTGTGCTAGAAATTATTCTGTAAAAATTACTGATGATAATGGTTGCAAAATAGGCACGGAAAAAATATATTTAACTGAACCTCCTGAAACTAATTGGAAAGAAACGGGCAATGGTTTGACTGATCCGAATGTAAATTTCATTGGAACAACAGATGCAAAAGATTTTATATTGAAAACGAATGGGCAGGAGGTATTAAGATTGACATCGGAAGGGAAAGTGAAAATAAAATCACTTATTAATCCAAATGGACATAGTTTAACAAGTGATTTAGAAGGGGAACTTCATCTCGTTACATGTGCTGAATGGAATACATGCGGAAATGAGTTAGGAGCTACATTAAATGGGCATGAATTCTTCTTTGGTTCAACAAATAATTATGATGTAATTTTTAAAACAAATAACAATGAAGTTATGCGATTAGGGACGAATGGCAAATTGGGTATAGGAACATCTTCCCCAGATGAAAAATTACAAGTTAATGGAAATATTCATTCTAACAATAGCATTATTTGTGGAGGATCAGATTTTATTTTAGGTGTTAATGATGGAAGAGGAACCGGAGGAACAATTAATACTAACAGAGCCTTAGTGCATGGAGATGGAGCCTCAAATGCTTCTGACCTCCTTGTTATTAACTTTGGAGGTGATTTTGAGGATGGAGTTAATATACAGGGACCTAAAACCATTTTTAATGGAAAAGTTGGGATTGGAACTAATACAATTCCTTCAGAATATCAATTTGTGGTTAAAGGTAATATAAATTGTGAAGAAGTAAAAGTAATTGCAAATGTACCACCTGACTATGTTTTTGATAAAAATTATCCATTAATGGATTTAAAGACATTAGAAAGTTATTTGAATGTGAATAAACATTTACCGGATGTTCCTTCTGCTGCTGAATCAAAAGAAAATGGATATAAGGTTGCAGAAATGCAAGAATTATTGCTGAGAAAGGTGGAAGAGTTGACATTATATATATTGGAACTTAAAAAAGAAAATGAACAATTAAAAGAAAAAATGAATATATTAGAGAAAAAATATTAATCATGTATATGTAATATTAAATCCTATTATTATTGCTAAATAATGAATAAAATGAATAATAGAATAAAATGTATACTAACTTTAATCTTGATAACAAATTGCTGTTTTGGACAATTTATGGACTATGGACCAGGTTTAGCTTATTACGATTTTAAATATTATAATCCTGCATGTATTCAAATAAACAATAAAATGAATTTTAAATTAGTATCAATAAATGAAATTAAAAATAAAGATTCTTATTATTTATTGGAATATGCGAGTTTTGAAAAAAGTTTGATCAAATTAAAAAGCAATATTGCAATTACAGCAGGTTATTTTTGCGATAGAATAATATCTGAAGAAGTTGTTCTTTATGAAAATAAAAATTATTTTGGAAATCTATTTTATAATTATAATCCATTAAAAGGATTTTATATTGGTCTATCTGCTTCAATATATTCACAGAATGATGCATATGAGCCAAGTTTTGGTTACTTTGGACATGTGGATTCTTTGACGGAACGAGAACAACTTATTGCAGGTAAACTTTCGATTGGGCTTTTGTATAAAATAAAAAATTTTAATTTTGGATTGTTTGGAATGAATATTTTGAATTTATTTAATACAGATGGGAAAGGCTTTATTAATAATATCCATCCGAAAATAATAGGAATTTCATCAAGCTATAAATTTGGGAGCAATAAATTATCTAATATATTTGCTTTGAATTTTTTTATTCCTTATTCATATTATTCCTCTGCAAACAGACTTAATATTCAAATAAAAGACATTTTATTAATGAAAAATAATTTTGAAGTGGGTTTACATGGAAATTTAGCTGGAATTTTCTCGGATAGGACACTTGGATTATCATTAAGTAAATATTTTTATAATAATCATTTTCTGATATGTGTTGGATATGACAGATATTTAGGGACATCAACTTTTTTTATGCCTCAAACACATAAATCGTATAGCATAATTTTAAATTATTTTTATTAAAAGCCATGAAAAACAAAGTATTTTTATATTTCTTATTTCTACTAATCTCAAATTTAAAAGCTCAAACAAATTTAATACCAAATGGTGGGTTTGAAACTGGAGGACCACCAAGTTGTACTTATACTTGGTATGAACATTATCATATTGATAATTGGATTTTCAATATTGGTAATTATGATTGGTTCGATATAGATTGGATGAATCAAAATTGCCAGAATGATTTGCATTTACTAAATGATTATTATACTAATAATCCTCCCTCCAAAAGATTTGTTGGTATAATAGGACAAATTGCGTCAACTTATGTTTATGATCCGTCGGCATCACCTCATTACAGTACCTCTAAAAATAAAAATGAAAGTATTGAAGTAAAATTAGATCAAAAATTAAAAGCACGAGGAGGCTATTTTTTAAAGTTAAAAACTTGTCTTGCTCCTTACCAAGGACATACAACTGTTGATAATGATATTATATTAAATATTATTTTCTCAAACAATTTAGATTTTGAGAGTTGTTCATCAATAAATTATACAGAAACATTAAAATTAGATAAATATATTTTAAGAGATTGGCAAGAAAAATCTATTTACTTCCGACTTCCTAAAAATAAAGATAATATATTTGAGTATCTAACCATACAAGGGAAAAATGATAATGTTGATAGTTATATTATGATAGATGATGTTGAATTATACAATAGTTGTAATGATCCTTGTACACCTGAAGGTGCATACGCCCCACTTATTTGGACTGATGGAAATCCTCCAGAACATTTTAATGCATGTTTTATTAATGACTGTGTTCCTAATCATACAAATTGTTTGGGTGTATTTCCTTGGCACTTTGCAGTAACAAATGCTACAGAAATTGATTTTTGTGTAAATTCAAGGTGGATAGCAAATGATTGTATTTTTCATGATTATATTTATGACGATAATATTCTAAACAATAACGTTGTAGATCCAACAAGAGAATTATTATATGTCTGGAATGGATATAAACAAGATAATCAAAAATTACCTGATAATGTTTATGATTATACAATTAGTGTAAGAAATTGTGTAACAGAAAATGATTATTTCTATGTTGGTAAAATAACTGTAGTAAATACAGATAATTTACCTCCACAATTATATTATTTACCTAGTTTTATTCTTAATGAAGATTGTTGCAAAGACAACTTTGAACTTAATTCTTACTCTACTATACATCCATATTATCAGGTTTCTGATTATATAATTGCAAATGATAATTATATTATTCCTTCTGATGGAAATATCACCTTTGATGCTGGACAAATGATTCAATTAGGTGCAGGATTTCAAGCTACTCATGGTTGTTCTTTTCTTGCTAAAATAAATGGTTGTGCCATAGAAAAATCCAAAACTATTGTTTCAAATCCAAATGATTTACAAACAGATATTTTTCAAAAAAACAGTAGTTTATCTGAATTTACAGTTACGCCAAATCCCTTTCATGATAACCTTAATATTACAATTAAACCTAAAGAAGAACAACAATTAATTCATCTTTCTATTGTCAATATTTATGGGCATGAATTAAAGATTTTATATGAAGGAGAGATAAATAATTATTTTAGCAATGTCTTTACACTTGGAAATGAAATAAAATCAGGAATATATTTTATTGTTTATAGAACAAATAACCAGTCAGTTAAATATTATAAAGTAATTAAATTATAATATGATTTTTCAACATCTCAAAATATTGAGATATTGAAAATAGAATTATCTTAAAATAAACTTATCATGGAAATCAATGTAAAAATTTGCATACTAATCAATATTACCTTTAAACAAATTTCACAGGTATTATGTTAATAAAAAAATCTATAGAAACATGAAACTCTTATTTATTATAATATTTACTATAACTACCGCCATAGAAAGTTTAAAAGCACAACCAGAGTCAATTTGGCAATTACTACAAGATGGATCAATAATTCGTTGGGCATATACAGATGGAGACGAATTTAACGGTCCATCTCTGAATGAATCCGTTTGGTCATATCATTATCCATGGCAATATAGTGATTGTTCAGAATTTTATACTAATGGTAATAATTACGAATTTTCATATAATAATACAATTGAGAGCGAAACAATAAAATTAATTTCAAAGGAAGAAACAATTCAAGGTCATAAACTTACATACTGTCCAGATGGTTCTTCAGATATAGATAACTGCTTAATAGATGGAATCCCAAATTTAAGATGGTACAATTATACCTCTGGAATGATATTTTCTAAAAGGCAATTTAAATATGGTTTATTCGAAATTAGATTTAAACTTCCTATTGGCAAAGGATTAGTTCCTGCTTTTTGGCTATTAGGAATAAACCCAGATGAGGAGTTTGATATTTTTGAGTATAAAGGTGAAACTCCAAATAAAATTCATATAGATACCCATTGCCCTAATGGTTGCAATAATTATCCAGGTTTTATATGGCCAATTGATTTTGGTGGTTGGGTTACTGCAACTGGTAATTTTTCAGATGGCTTTAATACTATGATGGGAGAATGGGAACCAGATGCGTGTTTTTGGTATTTAAATGGTCAAGATTTCGCGATTTGGCTTGGTAATTTTAATTATCAAGCTCATCTTATAGCAAATGTAGCTGTTGGTGCCGCTGGTCCGTGTGCATTTTCACCACCATTTGTTGATTCATCAACTCCATTTCCTGCAGTTTTTGAAATTGATTATATTCGAGTATGGTCTCGACTTGACTGTGAAAATGATATAAATATTTCTAATTATAATCAGTCTGAAATAAGCCCAACAACAATTACCGGAAAGAATATAAATATTTCAAACTTTTCAATTAGTCAAGATCAGACACTTCATGTGATTGGAACAGAAACCATTACATTAGGTGATGGGACTTCTTTCAATGGTGACGTTGAGGTGAAAACTGTTGAGTGTCCAGAACCGACAAAAAATCCATCTTTTTCGAAGAATAATGATAGTCTAAGAATAATTTCAACTAATGAAAAAGCAGTTAATATTTCTCATTCAACTACTATAGCAAATAAGGAAAACCTTCCATTACTTTATGTCAAAATATATCCGAATCCAAGTGATGGAAAAATAACAATTGAATTTATTGGGAAAATTGATTGCGAAGTAAAAATAGAATTAATTGATTTTACTGGAAAAGTAATATTTTTGTCGGATTGTATTTCCTCAAAAAGTATAGATATAGATATTTCTCAGTTTTCAAAAGGAGTATATATACTAAAAGGGACTTTTAACAATAACTCTATTACTGACAGAATTATTCTGAAATAATGAAAATATTTAAATTGATATTGAGTCTATTTCTCTTTGTTAATATTTTATATGGGCAAGATTCTATAATTAAATATTCAAATTTTTCAATTCGTTATTCATTCTATTATAACTATAAAATTATTCACCATATACCAGTATTTTCATTCGAGTACAAAGATCATAATATATATATAGGCTCACAATATTCTTCTATTTTATTACCATTTGGAGATGAGGGAGATAGTTATGAAAAAAACACAAAAGGTTTAAATTTAGGTTATAGATATTATTTTCGCAATCAAAAAAAACTATTGAGACCATTTTTACAATATAACTTTTCTATTTATTATGTGAAATATAATGAAATAAAGCTTGGGCCTCCATATCGGATAGAACATAAAGCCTTAGCTATTGAAAATACAGCTTCAATTGGAATTGCGTATAAAATATTACCAAAGTTAAATATATTCTCAGGTGCTGGGTTTGGTTCCTATGATGGTTTTTTCTTGATGTTATATGCTTTTATACCTAGTAGTTATATCGGAATTGAATATAATTTTTAATTAATTCCTAACTGCTAATTATATAAATGGCGCTTATAGTAACAGCGGACATTATAATCTGCTGATTTATTTTAATCCTATGAAGTGGAAATAAAAATATGTAATGCAGCTGATCAAAACAGCAATAAGAATTGCAGATTATGCCGAATCTTACTTTTCTGAAAACACTTCGGCGCTATAAATATACATCTCAGCATCCTTCCAGCCGTCCCAGCCCAAACCGGCTTTGTCTTTGGCGCAATGTCCCAGAAACTCTTCTTTGGTCCAGCC
Source organism: Bacteroidota bacterium (assembly GCA_037144095.1). Lineage (GTDB taxonomy): Bacteria > Bacteroidota > Bacteroidia > Bacteroidales > CAIXTV01 > CAIXTV01. The sequence goes on along the minus strand of JBAWXL010000007.1, from coordinate 37,562 downwards.
TGTTTCGGTGGCAACTTGTGGCAAAAATGTGCCCGAGCGGTTTCCTTTTTTCAGGTAGATGCCATGTTTTCCCAATGTTATTTCGGCAATAGACGTAATCTTTTTCATGGACGAAAGCACTGATATTTCGATGTCGATATTGTCGATCTCGTCGGGTGCAAGGGGCGAGAAACGATGGTCTTCGGTGGCAGCCGCAATGGTCATTTGTCGTATCAGCCTATAAAGAGGTTCGCCGGAAGTGAAGTTGCCGATGCAGCCCCTGAGACTTCCTTTTTTGTGAAGCGACACAAAAGCACCGCAAGGCACAGAGAGGGCAGGAGTGAAATCGGCGGCATCGAGAGGGCTGAGTTTTTTGTTGCGGATGTATTCGATGAGGGTGGTGCGGGCTAATTTGAGCAAAGTTGTTTTTTCGTCAGGGCTCAACAGCTCATCATTGGCTTTGGCTGAAAGGGGAACGGGCTTCAAAAGCGAAGTGTCTGCCGAAAAACTCATGGCATGATAGCCCACCACCCTCGCACTGTCGCCATAGGGGCTGTCGCCCGAATTGCTGTATTGCACTTCCAGCGCATGGATGGCGGTGTTGTTTTCAATCATATATAAAAGCGTGAGCACGGAGGTCCAACCACACAAGCTGGTGAGCAAACCGCCGGTGTTTTGTTTTTCGTTCGACTTGATTTTATCGAGCAAAACCGCAGGTGAACAACTTAAAATGGCATCGGCCGTAATTTTGTCGACCTTCTGAGCATCGCGATAGGAAGGATAGTGCGAAAAATCGGTGCTGATGATAAACAGATTGTCGGGCGTGAGATAAGGTTGCAAGGCTTTGGCAATCTTTTTGCAGGTTTCGGCTGACTGTGTGCCCAAAATGATGGGGATGATCTGATAGTCGGTTTTCATTACATACTGCAAAAAAGGCAACTGCACCTCGAGGGAATGTTCGCCAAGATGCACTTTGCAATTATCTTTAAACACGGGATGTTCTTTCATGAGTTTTTTTGCCAGGGCGGTGTCCACTTTCACTTCGCCCAAAGGCGTGGCATAATTGCCCTGATAATAGATGGCTGCTCCATCGAAACCGCTGTGATGGCTGGATGCCAGTACAAATATGTGTTGATATTTTTTATCAGGTTGAATCTGATTGAAAGCCGATGCAGCCACTTGTGCCGAATACACATAGCCTGCATGAGGCGATATGATGGCAATGCAGGCATCGCTTTTGGGCGAAACTGCTTTATCGAACAATCCTTTTAATGTGTTATTTAATTCTGCTTTCGATGCAGGATAAAACTGCCCCGCAAACTCAGCATTTCTGTTGATAATAGAGTCTTTGCCTTGCGAAAACCCTTTCTGGTTGAATATCCCAAAAGCCATAATGAAAATTATTTTAAATGAAATCCGCATAAAAAGCGTATATTTGTTTGACGATTCAAAGTTATTAAAAATACCGGTGTAATCCACAATAATCAATTTTTTTCACAATGATTTCCTTATTCAATTCTTCAGAAAATAAACGCACGCAGCATGAAGCTTATTATTATGAAAAGCTAAGCGACCAAAACGTGCAATGCCTTTTATGTCCACACAACTGCATGATTAAGCCCGGGAAAGCCGGCATTTGCCATAATAAAGTGAACACTGGCGGGAAGCTGTTTTGTATTGATTATGGCAATCCCTGTGCCCTGAATGTCGATCCTATTGAGAAAAAACCGTTGTATCATTTCAAGCCTCAATCGAAAGTGTATTCCATTGCCACCACCGGCTGCAATTTCCATTGCCTCAATTGTCAAAACTACAGCATTTCGCAAGGCAATCATGCTCAGGCAGGCAAGGAAATCCTCATGCCGGAAGAGGTGGTGGCTCATTGTTTGAAAGAAAACTGCATGACCATTGCGTACACCTACAGCGAACCCATCACTTTTTATGAATATATGTTCGACATTGCACAGCTTGCCAACGAAAAGGGCATCAGCAATGTGTTAATATCCAATGGTTATATCAATGAAAAGCCTTTGCTCGACTTGAGCAAATATCTGAGCGCCGCCAACATCAACCTGAAATCTTTTGACGAAACCCTACACCAAAAACTCACCGGAGGTAAGTTATTCCCTGTGTTGAATACGCTCAAAACGCTTAAAGATAAAGGCGTTTGGCTTGAAATTACGAACCTGATTGTTCCCACCTGGTCGGATGATATGGATATGATAAAACGAATGTGCGATTGGTTGATTGAAAATGGGTTTAAGAATACACCGCTTCACTTTTCCAGATTTTCTCCTACTTATAAACTTTCAACTCTACCCTATACTCCCCTTTCAACTCTTGAATCTGCCCGCAACATAGCCCTGAATGCCGGAATTCGTTTTGTATATATTGGAAATGTGGCGCATCATGAAGCAGAAAATAGCTTTTGTCCTTCGTGCCATAAAACATTAGTCGAAAGAAATGGATATCACATTATTTCAAACCATATAAAAGAGGGAAAATGTGCCTTTTGCGATGCCCGAATAGAGGGAGTTTGGTGAAAATAATTCAGAGGCAAACGATTAATATTCAAATGAAATAAATAGATGATTCTGAAAAAAGAAGATGTAAATAATTCAATTTGTATGAAAATAATTAATTTAGTCAAATAATTCGCCCAATAAATAAAACCCGATGAAACTGAAAAATATATTGCTGATGTTGTTGATTATTTCAATGCCCTTGTTCTATTCTTGTCGAACTTCGAGTGTTGAACAGAAGAAAAAAAAGGTTGAAAAAGCAAATGAAGCAAAAGATGCCGAGGCCCTTGCCAAATATAATAAAGCGCTGAAACGCCATCAGGCAATTCAATCGAAAAACACTAAGAAAAGAATGAATTCAAATCTTTCGAATGCCAATTATACCTCTGCCAGTCAGAAAAAACAATTCTTTTTAGTAAGATGGTTTAGCAAGAAGAAGAAAGATACTCCTTGTCCGGCATCCAAATAAACCACACTTTGTGAAAAGCAACCATTCCATACGATTTTTGTGGGCAGTCTTCCTCCTGCTTTCCTGGAATTGTCGTGCACAAAACCCTTCCGACTTCAGGTTCGAACGCATTTCGTCGGAAATAGTTAAGTACGAAAGAGGCTTATCGCAAAATAGTGTTAAATGTATCTATCAGGACAAAACAGGTTATATATGGATTGGCACCTGGGATGGATTGAATCGTTTTGATGGCTATACTTATAAGCCCTACCGTGCAATTTCGGGCGAAAATCCTTATGGTTTGTTATATTCAAGTGTTACGGCAGTGCTTGAGGCTAAGGATGAGGTTTTCTGGATGGGAACAGAAGAAGGTTTGACGGCATATAACAAGCAAACACATAAATACCGTCAGTTTGTATATAATCAAAACAACCCAAACAGCTTAAGTCATAACCAAATTAATGCGCTGGTTCAAAGCAAAAATGGAGTGATTTGGATTGGCACACAAGAAGGGCTTTGCTATTTCAATAGCAACAAAAATGTCGTTTCGCGCTATCTGCTGCCTGCCATTTCGGCCGGGAAAAAGCAACCCATTATTCTTGCCCTGCTGTCGGACAATAAAAACCGAACCTGGGTGGCTACTTCAATGGGTTTGTGTTTAATCGATTCGAACAGCCGGCTTGTCAACTTTCTGAATTCGCATAATTCTTCGCTTTGCTCCGATCGGATTCAATGCCTTTTTCTAAATAAAAACGAACAACTTTGGGTAGGAACCAATAAGGGTTTAAATCTTTATGACATTAAGAATAAAGATATGATTACGCTCAGGGAAAAACCTTTTGAACTGCCCTCAGCACAGGATGATGTGTTGGCCGTGTATGAAGATCAACAAGAAAATGTTTGGATGGGCACCAATGGCAGCGGTTTGCTTATTTACGACCGAAACAAAAATAAGTTTTCTCATTATGTCAATCAGGTAGAAAATACGTCGAGTCTTAGCAATGATTTTGTGCAGTGCATTACGCCGGATGTTTCAGGAAATATTTGGATTGGGACTACGTGGAAGGGCATTAATAAAATCAATTTGAATTCGGTTAAGCTTAATCATTATTATCATACGGCAGAAAAGAATAAAAGCATCAACAACAATCTTGTTTGGGCAATTTATGCACAGGACCCTCATAAGCTTTGGGTGGCTACCGAAAAGGGAATTTGTGTTTTCGATAGCACCCGAATGTCGTATTCTTATATTCAGAATCAAGCCGGAAATACAAACAGTTTGGGAAGCGACCAGGTGAGGCGAATTACCAAAGACCACTATGGTAATTTCTGGCTTGGCACTTTCAATTCGGGGATGGACAAATATGAACCTAAAACAAATAAGTTTAGCCATTATACTCATCAGGATGGCAATCCGAATTCTTTAAGTTCGAACCATATCAATCATATTTTGGTTGATAAGAGTGGTTTGCTATGGATTTCTACCGATGATGGACTGAATTGTTTTAATCCTGAAAAGAATAGTTTTACGATATATCGTCACAATCCTGCATTGGCTTCGAGCATCAGTTCGAGTAATATTTCCTTGGTTTATGAAGAATCGGATCAAATTTTATGGATTGCCACCTATAATGGTTTGAACCGCTTTAATAAAAAAACACAACAATTCACTTCTTATATTTATCAAACAGGGAATAAGAACTCGCTAAGCAATGATGTGGTTTTTGGAATTTATCAGGATAAGAAAGGAATATTCTGGATTGGAACTTATGGAGGGGGATTGAATAAATTTAATCCAAACACCAATGAATTTCGTCATTTTACCACCAAAAACGGATTGGCAAATGATGTGGTTTATGATATTGTAGGAGATAAAAACGGGCATTTATGGATGAGCACCAATTATGGCTTGAGTAGGTTCAATCCCAATGATGAGAGTTTTATCAATTTCGATATCAGGGATGGCATACAGAGTTATGAATATAATTTGGGAGCTTGCAGTCAAAGCGCTGCGGGCGAAATATTTTTTGGAGGGATGAATGGCTTTAATAGCTTTTATCCTGAAGAAATTTCAAAAAACACCTATATCCCTCCGGTTGTCATCACTTCCATAAAGGTTTTTGATCATGTGCTGGAAAATGAATATAAAAATCAAGATACTTTGGTGCTCGAACATTATGAGAATTTCTTAACCCTTTCGTTTTCGTCGCTAGATTTCAGCAATCCACAAAAGAATTCATATCAGTATAAACTCGAAAACTTTGAGCCCAATTGGAATTTCACCGATGCAAGTAAACACTTTGCCGAATATACCAAAGTTCCCTCGGGTACTTATATTTTTAAAGTAAAAGGAAGCAACAGCAATGGCATTTGGAACAATAAAGAATGTCAGTTGGTCATTATTATCAAAACTCCCTGGTGGCAGACGCTCTGGTTTCGGATATTATTAGTTTTTTCGTTTTGCCTGCTGATTTCCTATATCGTTATCAACCGCTACCGCCGCATAAGGAAAAAGAACAAACTCGAAAAACTCTTGCTTGAAATTGAAAAACAAAAATTCAGTTTCGAGCAAAAGGCACTTCGCTTGCAAATGAATCCTCATTTTATTTTCAATTCGCTCACCTCTATTCAAAGTTTTATTTTGAATAATGATGCCGAAAAAGCCATCAGTTATTTGGCAAAGTTTGCTCAACTGATGCGTTTGATTCTTGCCAATTCGAGGGAATCTATTGTTTCGCTGCGCAACGAAATTAATTTGCTGAAAAATTATATCGAACTCGAAAAGCTTCGTTTCAACGAAAAATTCGACTTCGAAATCGATATTCAGCCTCTGATTGACGATGAGTTTATCGGCATTCCGCCCATGCTGATTCAGCCTTTTATTGAGAATGCCATTTTGCATGGTTTGGTGAATAAAACTGATGGCAACGGGCATTTATTGCTTCAAATCAGACTGGTGGATGATAATTTGATTGTCGTGGTGGAAGACAATGGCGTGGGACGTGCCCGGGCAATGGAAATGATGAAAGAAAGCGGATTTCAGCGACGATCGAAGGGAATGCTGATTACACAAGACCGCATTGATCAATTGAACCGGCAATCGGATAAGCATTTTACTTTACATGTAATAGATTTACACGATGAACTTAATCGTCCAACAGGAACACGAATCGAATTATCCTTCCAAATTGAAGACATATGATGAAGTCCCAAATTCCAAATCTCAAATTCCAAGATCCAAATTTCAAGTCCCAAATTCAAAGGGGGAAGGCTAATGTATGGTTGTTTTCTCTTGGGGCTTGGAATTTGGAACCTGACTGCCGTCAGGCAAGTTTTTGGGCTTGAGACTTAAATAACATAACACTCACGACAATGATAACAGCCATAATTGTAGACGACGAAAAAACCTCACGCGATGCCCTGAAGGGGATGTTGCAACGCTATTGCCCCGAAGTGCAAATTATTGCCGAAGCTGATGGCTATCAATCGGCTTTGATTGCCATAAAAAGCGTAATTCCCACGGTGGTTTTTCTCGATATTCAAATGCCCGACGGAAACGGGTTTAAATTGTTAGAAGATTTGGGCGATATTAATTTCGAAATTATTTTTGTGACGGCTTTCGATCAGTTTGCCATCAAAGCCATAAAATTTAGTGCGCTGGATTATTTGCTGAAACCGGTTTCGCCCGACGATATTCAGGAGGCAATTAAAAAACTTAAACTTCTGCAACTGCATCACAACAACAGCAAAAACGTAAGGGTGCTATTAAATACGTTGAAAAATCAGACTGAAAAACCCGAAAAGCTGGTCTTAAAATCTTCTCATCATGTGATGGTGGTGGATGTTCATCAAATCATCCGTCTCGAATCAGACAATTGCTACACGACTTTCTTTTTTACGGATGGCAGCAACTTCGTGGTTTCGAAAACCATGAAAGAATATGAAGATATGCTCGACGAAACTCAATTCATCAGAGCACATAAATCGCATTTGGTCAACATTGATTTTATCAAAAAATACCATCGCCAAATAGAAGCCTGCACTTTGGAACTAAGCGATAATACCCAGGTTCCGGTTTCGAGAAGAAAGAGGGAAAAGCTGAATGAGTTGTTGGCGCATCTTTAGGCTGAAGGGGATTAGGCTGAAGACTGAAGGGGGGAAAGTCCCAAGCTCCAAATTCAAAGTCCCAAATTCCAAGGGGGGCACCTCTTGGAATTTGGGACTTGAAATTTGAGACTTGGGACTTTTTTAAGGCTTAAACATTGCCGTAGACAACGATAGAAATTTCATCGCTGAACGAACCCACTTCTTCCTTTTTATATAAATAAATCAATTTATATTTCCAGGTTACACTGGTGCCATGGGCCGGCAAGGCTTGTAGATGGTCAATCCAATCATGATTAATTGATTTATCATAAAACTTAAAGCCGGTTCCACTATCTTTATAAATAGAATATCCATCATATTTACCAATTGTAGCTCCCAATATTGGAAAACCACCATTGGTGAGATGACCTTTCAGGTTTGGCTTTCCATCTGATGGAACAAAAGGAACTACCGGTTTAACAATGCCTAAAACCTCACCCATTTGCTGTGTGAAATTGCGCGAACGAGCACAATCCTGAATAATATCGGCAAAACGATCCTGAACTCCTGCCTTCATATCGGTTGGAGAAACAGCAGTCCATTCGGGTGGTGGAATAATGTTTACTAAAATACTATCATCTTTTCCACGGCGCAAAACATTTTTACTGGCAACAACACTTTGAGCATATTTATTGTAAATATCCACACCGCCATTGACATAAATAAAATTGGTTTTGTCTTTTTTGATTTGAATAATTTTCCCTGCATTCAGTCCTAAAGTTCCTGATACTGCATCAACATTAGTGGTAAATGTGGTTAATTGTGTGGCTAAGCCTGAATCGGAGGTTTCAATGTAAGTTTCCATAATTAATTTTTATTTGTTTTTGTTTTATTATTGATATTTAATGTTTTATGAATTATATTTGAGATTTTTTGTTACTTAAAAAACTTTTTATGATACCCACTGGCCTTAATAAATCGTTTAAAAAACTTTTTAAGTCACCCACTGACCTTAATAAATCGTTTAAAAAACTTTTTAAGCCACCCACTGACCTTAATAAGTCACTTAAAAAACTTTTTAAGCAGAATAATAAACTTTTTTAGACCCTAAGGGAACTTTTTAAATGATTAAAAAAGGTTTTTAAACCGTTTAAAAAACTCACTTAGGATAAAAAAAACTTCATTTTTCCTTTTAAAAATTCCATTATTACTTTTTTAAAGAACGATTAATATGATTTTAAATGTTTATAATGACTAATAAATTCTTGAAATAATCGCACTGAAAATTCAATACTAAATATTTTAAGGCAAAAGTACTAAATAATCAAATATCCTATATCATTATATCAAAAAATATTTTTCAACAACTTCCAACGTTTTTTCTTCAACTTAAATTCAATTGTAAATCAAAAAAATGCCGAAAATTAAGTTTGCTTGAAAATAAATTCACTTCATTCAGTTTTTTATTGATAATTAGCAGCTTGCAATATGGAAATTCGGAGGGTGAAATGGCTCTCATTTTAACATTTTTTACCGTTTACTTATTTTTTGCTACCGTTTACTTATTTTAAGTTGCCCACCTAAGCAAATTGGATTACTTTTACCAAAAAAATTCATGGAACGTTTTTTCCCCATTTTAATCGCCATAGCCTGGATAGGCTATAAACTCTACAGTTCGCAAAAGAAACAACAGCAAAAAGCTGCTACTCGTTTGCAAAACAATAGTGTAAACACTCAAAAAGAAACTCCAAAGTTTAATTTGGAAAGCATTTTCGAGGAATTTTTGGGCGATAAAACCCAGGCATTTGCACAAAAGGAAGAAACGGTTCCTGTTTATGAAAATACATCATACACCAATTATAAACAATATGCAAACATTCAAAAAGAATCACAATCCTTAGAATCGGAGAGTCTCGAAAAATCAAATTCGAAATCTCCCTCATCAATTATCCCATCAAAAAAAGAAACTCTAAAATCAAGTTATGATGAGGTAGATGAAAAGAAATCAATTGATTTCGACTTGCGAAAAGCTTTTATTTATCAAACAATTTTGACCCGCCCCTACAGTTAAAATTGGCTGATTTGAAAAAAAAATGACCGTCATTGGATATTTTTTTTAATTTTACCCACTTTTTGAAGAAAACCAACTAAAAAGAATCAAATTAACGCACAAATTAAACATAAACAGGATGTTACGAAAACTACTCCTTACAATCGGAATCGTACTGAGCACAATCTACTTAGTACAATCACAGTCTGGAACCCTTAAGGGAACTATCACAGACTCAAAAACAAAACAACCCATACCCTTTGCCAATCTTGTGTTAGAAGCAGGCGGAAAATCGTATGGTGCTGCCACCACTGACTTTGATGGAAACTACACCATCAAACCTATCCCCCCCGGCAAATACGACCTGAAAGCTCAAATTTTGGGCTACAAACCAAAAATGTTCACAGGGGTAATCATCAATGCTGAAAAAATTAATTTCAATAACTTTGAAATGGAACCAACTATGGTTAACCTGATTACCTTTGAAAAGATAGAATATAAAGTGGACTTAATTTCAAAAGACCAAACCACTTCAGGAGAAACCATCACGGCAGATGAAATTTCAAAAATTCCCGGACGTTCAGCTGAAGCAGTTGCCATCACCATGGGAGGTGTTTTCTCGCAAGATGGAACGATGGGAAGTGTTCGTGGAAATCGCGAAGATGGAACCGTTACCTATATCGACGGGGTTAAGGTTAGAGGTTCTTCCAATCTACCTAAATCAGCCATCGAAGAAGTTTCGATGATGATGGGCGGTTTATCGGCGAAATTTGGTGAAGCCACCGGAGGAGTTTTAAACATCACTACTAAAGGTGCCTCACGCGAATTTGGAGGTATGGTTGAAGGAGTTACTTCTCAATTTCTCGATAATTTTGGTTATAACTTACTTTCATTTAGCTTGAACGGACCTATTTTGAAAAGCAAAAACGATAAAGAAAAAACTTCTTTAATCGGATACTTTTTAGCTTGTGATTATTCGTACGAAAAAGACAACTATCCATCAAGCACGGGTATTTGGTCGGTAAATAGCAACACCCTTGCAAATTTAGAAAGCAATCCTCTGCGCCCAACAGGCGTTCAGAATTCATTTGCTACTAATCAAAATGCAGAGTTTATTAGAAAATCAGATATGGTAAATAATAAAGCTCGTAGCGATGCCGAAAGTTGGGGAATCACACTCTCAGGGAAAATTGATGTAAGAACCACCAATACCACCAATTTAACTATTGGGGGCTCGTTAGATTATACCGATGGCAGACAATGGTCTTTTGCAAATGCTATGTTTAACTCAAAAAACAATGGCGATTTAATTCAAAACACCTGGAGAACCTATGTTAAGTTTTCTCAACGTTTTCCTGCTGATAAAGATAGTAAAGCGGTTATTAAAAATGTTTTCTATCAACTTCAGGCCGACTACTCAAGTTATAATTATATAGACCAGGATGTAAATCATAAAGCAAACCTTTTTGATTATGGCTACGTTGGTAAATTCCACACAAACAGAACCCCATTTTATCAAAAAGGAAATGTAACAATTAATGGGCAACAATTTACGGATGTATGGCAATTGGCAAACGTATTTGCTAATGGTATTGATTTTGTTGCTGCTGATGTTAATCCTGATTTAGCTAACTACACAAAAGATTATTACAATATTTTCGGCACAGCGATGAACGACGATTTTCTTCGTCAGGGAAAAGCATTATTAAACGGAGACCTTCCTGGTTCAGTTTATAATATGTATGCCAACACCGGAACAGTTTATAATGCCTATAATATTTTTGATCGTTCTCAAATCGGCTTTAATGCAAACGCATCTGCCGATATAGGAAACAATGCCTTTGAATTTGGATTTCAATATGAACAACTATCAAGCAGTTATTATGGTTATGCACCTGTGGGTCTTTGGACACTCATGCGTAATTTGACAAACACACATATTGCACAGTTAGACCTTGCAAATCCAATTCCTATATATAATTCAGATGGAGTTTTCATGGATACGGTATCTTATAATTTTAAATATGATCAGGCATCTCAAAGTTATTTTGATTTACAATTACGTAAAAAATTAGGCTTAGCCATAAACGGAACCGATTGGATAGATATTGATAACCTCGACCCATCCACCTTTAGTATTGATATGTTTAGCGCAGATGAATTATTAAATAGCGGAAATTCTTATGTTAACTATTATGGTTATGATTATAAAGGAAAAAAATTGACCAGAAAACCCAGTTTAGAAGACTTCTTCACAGCCGTGGATGAAAATGGATATAAAAAACGTGAAATTGGAGCTTATGAACCAATATATATGGCTGGTTATATTCAGGATAAATTTTCTTTTAAAGATTTAATTTTTAACGTTGGTATCAGAGTCGACCGTTTCGATGCCAACCAAAAAGTATTAAAAGATCCTTATTTATTACAGGAAGCTTTCACCGTTGGAGAAGTAACAAATTTCGACTCAATAGCCGTAACCCATCCATCCAATATGGGAAGCAATTATGTGGTATATGTTGATGATGCAAAAAGACCATCTAAAGTTCTTGGATATCGTAATGGGGATGTTTGGTATGATGCCACCGGAGCTGAAATTACAGATCCTTCTCTCCTTTCACAAGGAACCTCCAACGGACGTGTTACCCCTTATTTAGTTGACCCATATCAAAAAGAAGTTACCAACTCATCAGCGTTTAAAGATTATGATCCTCAATACTCAGTTATGCCTCGTATTGCATTCTCTTTCCCTGTTTCTGACGATGCTTTGTTTTTTGCTCACTACGATATTATAACCAAACGTCCTACATCAGGCGTTCAAATGAACCCACTTGATTATTTATTTATTCAAACTAAAGGATTAAGCGCTATCAACAATCCAAATTTAAAACCTGAAAAAACGGTGGATTATGAATTAGGATTCCAACAAAAACTCAACAATTCTTCTTCTTTGAAAATTTCAGCCTATTATAGCGAAGTTCGTGATTTAGTTCAGGCATTCCGTTTCACAGAAGCTTATCCTGTTAGTTATATTTCTTATAACAATCTCGATTTTGGTACCACCAAAGGTATAACCTTATCATACGACTTACGTCGTTCAACCAACATTCGTCTGCGTGCCAATTATACCCTGCAATTTGCCAACGGAACTGGTTCTACTTCTACCTCTGCACTTGCATTGGTGTCTTCAGGATATCCAAATCTAAGAACTCTCAATCCATTGAGTTTTGACCAACGTCATGCCATTAAAATTAATGTGGATTATCGTTACGGAGAAGGAAAAGAATATAACGGTCCAAAAATTCGCAAACGTATCAAAGGAACTGATAAAGTTAAAGAAATTAATTTATTACAAAACATGGGTCTTAATATTTCAATGAATACAGGTTCGGGGGTTCCTTATAGCCGTTCAAGTAATATCTACTCAGGTGTATTTGGTGGAACTGCTTTGCTTCAAGGTCAACCCAATGGTTCTCGTCTGCCTTGGCAATTTTGGATAGATGCCCGTATTGATAAAGATATTATGGTGAAATTGACTAAAAAAGCCGAAGGGAAAAAACAAAAAATAGGCTATGTCAACCTGTATCTTGAAATCAGTAATATTCTGAATACTAAAAACGTAAGAACTGTTTACCGCTCAACAGGAAATCCTGATGATGACGGATATCTTGCAGCTCCCGAATTCCAACAGGCAATTAATTCAAACATTGATGCTCTTTCTTTTATCGATATGTATAAAACCAGAGTTGAATATCCATATAATTATAGTTTACCCAGACGTATCCACTTAGGTGTTTCGTTTAGTTTTTAATTCGTTTTTGAATCATTAAATAAATACATTGTAACAATGAAAAATATACTTAATATCATTTTTTCGACTGCATTGATGCTTTCATTCTGCAGCCAAACCAATGCTGAACGGTATCACGACGAAAAGCCAAATAAAGGCTTAAACCAGACAAAATCTGCATTATGTGTTCCGGCTACCGGATCAAATGAACTTAATATTAATAATGTTAGAGCAAGAATTAACACTGGTGGTGATATGTGGTGGGATTTCTCAGTTTCTAAATATGAAATTCCTAAAGGTTCACGCAAAACTTCTATGTTCTCAGGTTCATTATGGATTGGAGGATTAGATGTAAATGGACAGCTTAAATTAGCTGCCCTACGTTACAGACAAAGCGGAAATGATTACTGGCCAGGTCCTTTAACAATTGATGGAACTGCTGCCGTTGATCAGGAAACTTGCGATATGTACGATAAACATTTTAAAATTACCCGATCCGAAGTTGAATCTTTTAAATCTTATTTCGATGAGCATGGAACCGTACCGGCAAATGTTCCTAAATCAATTAAAGAATGGCCCGGAAATGGTGATGTTACCAAAAACCAAGCCTATATGCTTGCTCCATTTTATGATCGCGATAGCAATGATGTATACGAATGGGAAAAAGGAGATTATCCTTACTATGACTTTGCAAATGCGCTTTGCCCAAGAAATCCAGAAAATGCAGGTAAAAAAGTAAGACGTGCTGCTGTTAAAAACGGTATGGTTACAGATCCTGCCGATACAATGGGGATTTTAGTTGACCAGGTGCTAAAAGGCGACCAAACACTTTGGTGGGTATTTAACGATAAAGGAAATGCACATACCGAAACTAAAGGTGAACCCATCGGACTTGAAATTCGTGCTCAGGCTTTTGCTTTTGCAACTAACGACGAAATCAACAATATGACCTTTTATTCTTATGAAATTATCAACCGCTCAACTTATACCCTTACAGAAACCTACTTTAGTCAATGGGTGGATACAGATTTAGGTGACCCTAAAGACGATTATGTTGGTTGTGATGTGTTAAGAGGATTAGGATATTGTTATAATGGTAAAGACCCTGATGGAACAGGTCGTTATGATGAATATGGTGCTCAGCCACCTGCCATTGGAGTTGACTTCTTCCAGGGACCATATATGGATCCTGACGGATTAGACAATCCTGCATATAATGTAAACACTCCTTTACTCAACTGTAATGAAGCCATAAATGGAGTGAATTTTGGGGATGGTATTGTGGATAACGAACGTTTTGGTATGCGTCGATTTGTATATCACAACAACTCAGGTAGTGGTGGCATCGCTGCTATGACAGATCCTGATATTGCAATTGAATATTATAATTTATTAAAAGGAATCTGGAAAGATGGTCAAAAGATGAGATATGGCGGCAATGCGCATCCAAGTTCATCACCTCCTGCTTACGGTCCTGATTGCGATTTTATGTTTCCCGGTGAAACTGACCCTTGTAACTGGGGAACTGGCTTACAACCACCAAACGGACTTAAAAACTGGACTGAAGAAATTGCACATAATGTCCCTTATGACAGACGTTTTATGCAATCAGCCGGACCTTTCACCCTTCGTCCGGGTGCTGTAAACTACATTACTGTGGGTATTCCTTGGGCAAGAGCTTCAAGTGGAGGACCTTTTGCTTCTGTTGAATTATTACGTAAGGTTGACGATAAATGTCAAACCCTTTTTGACAATTGTTTCAAAGTAGTAGATGGCCCTGATGCTCCGGATTTATCAATTCAGGAATTAGATAAGCAACTCATTCTTTATGTGAGCAACAGAAAAGGTTCTAACAATTATAATGAATCTTACAAAGAACTTGATCCAAGCATTCCTGTTTATGGTCCCGATTCATCGCTTTATGATAGATATTATCGCTTCGAAGGATATCAGATTTTCCAGGTTAAAAATGCAACGGTTTCAGTTGCTGACATTAAAGACAATAGTTTAGCTCGATTGGTACTTCAATGTGATATTAAAAATTTCGACAAAAACACTAACCCAATAGGTCAATTAGTTAACTATTATTACTCTGATCAAATGGGAGGAAGTGTTCCTTATGAAGAAGTCAACGGAACAAATACCGGAATAAAGCATTCATTTACAATTACTGAAGATAAATTCGCTGTAGGAACTGATACACGTTTAATCAATCATAAACAATATTATTTTATTGCCATTGCTTATGCTTATAATAACTATGCAAAATATTCTCAAGACCCCAACGTGTTAAATGGATTATATGGTCAGACCCAACCTTATAAAGCTGGTCGTAAATCAGCAACAGGTGCCATTGCATCAGTGGTGGGAATTCCTCATATTGTTAATTCTGAATCATACGGAACTGTTCAAAATTGTTCTTATGCTGCCGGTCCTAAAATCACCCGTATTGAAGGACAAGGCAATGGTGGATTAGTGCTTGATATGACTCAGGCTTCTATTGACAAAATTATGCAAGGTGCCCCTTGGAAAAACGACAATCCTCAATATCTAAACAACAAAGGACCCGTTGATATTAAAGTAATCGATCCTTTAAATGTTGTACCGGGTGACTATACTTTAAAATTTGTAGCAAGAGGCCCTAGCGGAGTTATAGATACCAACAATGTAATTGATGGTGATTCTACAGGATGGATTTTACTCTATAATAATGCACAGGATACGGTATATTCCGATAAATCTATCGAAGTAGCTAACGAGCAGCTTGTGTTGGATTTGGGTATATCACTTAATATATTCCTTAATCCTCTCTTACCTCTCTATCCTGATTATAGAGCATTAACCTGGCCTACTTGTACCGATATCAAAATGCTTGAATCATCTTTCACCTTTGCCGATAGTAGTCATCAATGGTTAGCCGGTGTCCCTGATGTGGATGGAATTGCCTCATGGAACTGGATACGATCCGGTACGGTTAAATCAAATGATACTCCTACAGCAGCAGATTTAGAAACTGAAGATTATGCAATTGATGTAGATGCAGGAGGAAATAGAGATCTTAAATTCCTTGACCCTACTGAACAGTTTGAAAAAATATTACAAGGAACATGGGCTCCCTACAGAATGTGTTCTAAATTCACAGACGGACCTCAATTTAATGACGCCGTTTCTCAAACTACTAATAAATTAAATAATTTGGCAAGTGTAAATGTGGTAATCACTTCTGATAAATCAAAATGGACACGATGCCCGGTTATTGAACTCGAAGAAGATCCTTTATTATCAGAAGGAGGTGCTAATAAATTTGATTTAAGAAAAGGTCAATCTGTTGATAAAGATGGAAATCCCGATGGAACAGGAACAGGTATGAGCTGGTTCCCTGGCTATGCAATTAATATTGAAACCGGCGAACGTTTAAATATGATGTTTGGTGAAGATTCATGGCAAATTGCCGAAAATGGACGAGATATGAAATTCAATCCAACCTCACACTATACTACCCCTCTTGGCGGAATCTTATTTGGTGGAAAACACTATGTATATGTAATGGGTCATAATCAACTCGATGCTCTGCCAAATCCAACTAAAGATTGTCCTGCTTACGACGAAGGGGCTTGGATACATGCAAATTTAGTTGCAGGTGGAATTCCAAAGAAATGGGTATATGCAAATGCCATGTGGGTAGGTATCCCTATGGCAGTTCAGGGCGAAACCTGGTTGGCAAATGACGTGAAGTTACGTCTGCGTATTGGAAAACCTTATGCACGCAACTATGCAACATCTACCAATGTAGCAGCTAACCCACAGAACAATAATTACCCGATGTATACATTTACAACAGGTGATATTGCCACTTCAACCAGCAACAACGAACAGGCAAAATCAGCATTGGATTTAATTAATGTGGTTCCAAATCCTTATTATGCTTTCTCTAAATACGAAACCAGTCAGATCGACAATCGTGTTAAAATTGTAAACCTGCCGGTTAAATGTACAATCTCTATTTATTCTGTCAATGGTACGCTGATTCGCCAATTCAAGAAAGATGATAATGTGAGAACTTCTGTCGACTGGGATTTGAAAAACCACGCAGGTATTCCTATTTCCGGAGGGGTTTATATTATTCATGTGAAAGCCGAAGGCATTGGCGAAAAAGTGATTAAATGGTTTGGTGTTCTTCGCCCAACCGATTTGAACTCATTCTAATGCGATAAATATTTAACACACTATTAAAATGAAAAATATGAAAAGTATACTTAAAAATACAATCCTTATCCTGCTCATCGCATCACTCCCGGCAACTCAATTGTTTGCAGGTAACGAAGACCGTTCAGGACAGGCAGGCGCTTCCGAATTATTAATCAATCCCTGGGCACGCAGCGCAGGATGGGGCTTATCCTCTACAGCAAGTGCCCGCGGTATGGAATCTTCCTTTATGAACATTGCAGGTTTAGCTTTTACCAAAAAAACCGAAATCGTTTTCTCACAAACCCAATGGCTCAAAGGAACCGGCATCAACATCAGTGCTTTCGGTTTCTCTCAAAGAGTAGGCGAAGCCGGAGTGTTGGGACTCAGTGTCATGTCAATGAGTTTTGGTAAAATAGAAAAAACCACCGTTGATCAACCTGAAGGAGGCTTTGGAACTTTTTCACCCAGTTTGATGAATATTGGTATATCCTATGCAAGATCATTCTCAAACAGTATTTATGGGGGTGTAAACATTAAAATCATCAGCGAATCAATCGACGATGTTTCTGCCAGCGGAATTGCCATAGATGCCGGTATCGAATATATTACTGGCGAGAATGATAATATCCGCTTTGGAATTTCTCTCAAAAACGTAGGTTCTACCTTAAGTTTTTCTGGCGACGGTTTTTCAATCAGAGGTTTAGTGAGTGGTTCTGACAATAACCTAACCATCGAACAACGTTCAGCCGATTTCGAACTTCCTTCATTATTGAACATTGGAGCAGCCTACGATTTTTATTTAGCAAAAGATAAAACCCATCGTCTAACCGTTGCCGGTAATTATACCTCAAATTCATTCACCAAAGATCAATATGGTATTGGACTTGAATATGGTTTGAAAAACTATTTAATGCTGAGAGCAGGATATACCTACGAAGATGGCTTATTAGATGCAGCCCTTCGCACAAATGCTTCTTCCGGAATAGCCGCTGGCTTAACCGTACAGATTCCTTTAAGCAAAGAAAAAGGCAGCACTTTCGCTATTGATTATTCCTATCGCTCTACAAGTCCTTTCGATGGCACCCATTCTATTGGGGCGCGAATCAATCTCTAATTCCTTAATTTTGCAGATCTTAGCATCTGCTAGTTTGTAAAAATATACAAAGGACCCTTTCCTAAGGGTCTTTTGTCGTTAAATTGTTAAACCCATATCAATATGAGTACCCTAAAGTATTATACCAAAGAAGGCTTAAATAAATTAAAAGATGAACTGATTGAACTAACTACAGTTCAACGCCCACATATTTCACAACAAATTGCCGAAGCACGCGACAAAGGAGATTTATCTGAAAATGCAGAATACCATGCCGCTAAAGAAGCCCAATCTTATCTCGAACTTAAAATCACCAAGCTTCAAGACCTGATCAGCAATGCACGCGTAGCCGACGAAAGCAAAATGGATGCAACAAAAGTATTGCTCTTTGCCAATGTGAAAATTAAGAATTTATCAAACGAATCCATAAAAGCCTATACCATTGTTCCCGAATCTGAATCCGATTTCAAAACCGGAAAGCTTTCCGTTACTTCTCCTATCGCCAAATCACTTTTAGGGAAATCAGTTGGCGATATTATCGAAACCACTGTCCCTTCAGGCACCGTATCATTCCAAATTATTGAAATTTACAAAGATTAAAGATCTAAAGTTAAAGACCCAAATTCCAAATTCAAAATCCCAAGAAATAAAAACAAAGAGCAAAAGTCCTAAATTGGAGGGACCCTTGAGTCTTGAAATTTGAAATTTGAGACTTGCGACTTTTAAAATACCAACCGTATGTCAAGCATTTTCACAAAAATCATCAGTGGTGAAATTCCCTGCTATAAAGTGGCGGAAGACGATAAGTTTCTTGCCTTTCTCGATATTAATCCCCTGGCAAAAGGTCACACCCTGGTGATTCCTAAGACTGAGGTCGACGATATTTTCCAATTAGATCCAGAAACCTATGCAGCTTTATTTCTCTTCGCCCAGCGCATTGCCAAAGCCATGAAACCTCATTTCGATTGTAAGAAAATCGGAATAGCGGTCATCGGATTAGAAGTCCCACATGCCCATATTCATTTAGTTCCCATAAATGGAGTGTATGATATCGACTTTAAAAAACCCAAACTGAGCCTAACTCCCGAAGAGTTTCTCAACATTGCCAATACAATTAAAAGCTCTTTATAGACTCAATCCAGATAGCCTCAGATTCACAGATAGGTTATTATCCAAACCTAACAGCTTTCCAAAACCTGTTAGGTTTTACCTGAACAATTTAACTATGTGAAACCTAGTCCCTATTGTGCCTATGTGGTTCATTTCAATCAGCGAATCTGTGGGGAAAAGATAGGTTTTCCTTGAACTATTAATCTATGTGTAACCTATGTTCCTATTGTGCCTATATGGTTCATTTCAATCAGCGAATCTGTGGCACCCCTCACATCCCTCAAATCGAATATGATATTTCCGGCAACTCCGCATAAACAAACTCTTCTTGCACTTCGGGAACATTGCTGTTGAATTGATTCGACGAAATGAGTTTATCAATCGTATAAGCCCCCATTCTATCCGAAGCCAATCCTTTTGCCAACTCCTGAATCCGTTCTTTCGAAGTGCTGGGTACTATCCATTCTCTTTCGTTTTCGGGCGATAAGATGACGGGCATTCTTAATTTAAAATTGTGTATTTGCGCCATTAAATCGTTTGCCTCAGTGGTAAGTATCGAAAAGCTGTTGACGATTTCGCCCGATTCTTTATCAATCCATTGCTCACTGATTCCAGCAAAAGAAAATACCTCAACCTCTTTCATCCAAATAAAATATGGATATTTCTTTTTCTGAAAATCTCTCCATTCATAAAAACCCTCAGCGGCCACCAAACAACGGCTTCGTTTGATGGCATTGCGAAAAGAAGGAAGTTCAAACACCGTTTCCGCTTTTGCATTATGCGTCATACTCCTTATTCTATCCGCATCAGCCTTGCTTTTCGTCCACGAAGGAATCAATCCCCATTGAAACATCTGAATAGTCTCAGGCGCTTCTGTGCTCACCACAGGCATGGCAGGATATAAAAAAGCCGAAGCATGATATTGCTTCTCCAAAGGAGTTTTTGCAGCCTTAAATTGCGCCTTATATCGGTTTTCGAGGGTTTGAGCATCTTTGCTCATGGCATAATGAAAGCACATGGGGGGAGTTTTTTTTATAATGAAATAGCACTATTTAAAATCGGGTAAAGATAATACGAATATATCTTTTTTCAAATGAGAACTTAACATTCAGGCAGAGATATATTTGATACAAATGTATAGTATATTTTAATTACTACATCAAAAAAAAGCATAAACATATTTTCTGTTTAATTTGAGATGTATTTATATCTATTTCTCAAAAACAAAAGTTCTAACTCTTCATCATAATCCGGTTTTATTTTTTGGGGTAACTGTTCAATGAAATGGGTATTCTATTCAATAAAAAGGGTATTTTTTTAAATATTTAGGGGTAAATATTCAATATTTTAGGGTAAACGTTCTATATTTTGGGGTAAATATGCTAAGGTTTGGTATAACTGTTCAATAAAATGGGTATTTTATAAAATAGTTTTATGACTTCCATTTAAAAGTCTAAACAGCTAAAAGCCTATTAGCCTCCTTCGCCTAATTTCCTTCAGCCTTTTTAAAAAAAACTAACAGGTTTTTGAAACCTGGTAGGTTTGGATTCCCCCACTTGGGACTTGAAATTTGAGGCTTGGGACTTTTCCTAAAAGCCTAAATGTCTAAACAGCTAAATGTCTAATAGTCTAAACAGTTAAAAGCCTATTAGCCTACTAACGCCTAATCTCAAACTATCTTAAGATATTGCTTTTTAGAAGTTGAGCATATATCACACTCTTTTGGAGCATCATTGCTTGCATAGGTTGCTCCACATTTCGGACAAATAAAATATTCTGATGAAAGAGATTTCACATCATTCTTACTAAGTGCTTCAAGCGCCTTTTTGTATAAATCCTGATGCTGCATTTCAACATCATGGGCATACAGAAACGAAAGGCCGGCATTTTTAATATCTTCTTTATCTGCATCTTTCATAAATTTAGGATACATTGTTTCCACTTCGTATGTTTCGCCTTTGAGAGCATCTTCCAAATTTTCTTTAGTTGATTTTATATCAAATGCCGGAGCCACAAAATCGGCCATCGTAACGCCTAATTGTTTCAACACTTCTTTGTGATTTCCTGCATGAATTTCTTCCGCTTTTGAAGTGGCAGCAAACAAAACAGCAATTTGAGTAAAGCCTTCTTCTTTTGCCTTTGCCGAATAGGCTTTATACTTTGCCGAAGCGGTAGATTCTCCCTTGAAAGCATCCTTTAAATCCTGAAGGGTGTTAGAAACTTTGACGGTATCGGTGGGTGCAATTGTGCTTTCAGAAAAACCAATTAAATGGTCGTACACTAACTTTCCGCCTAAATAGCCGGTTATTCCCACGGAAACGGTGCCTGCAAAAACCAGAAAAAATGCCAGCCATTTGAGCGGAGATTGTTCTTTTTTCTTCACCGAAAGATAAATACGGAGCACGCTTGCCGCAAGCATCACAAACATGGTGATTTTAGCAAAAACTTCGTGATTTTCTTTTAATTCGCCGGCAGCACCTTTAAATTCGGGAGTGAAAAACTCGCCCGTAAAGTATCCGGCAAAAGCTCCCAAAGTGCCTAATACCAATAGATACAGGCCTGCTTTAGACAAACAATGTTCCTTTTTATAAAAAAGGTAAACGAGATCAAATACAAATCCTGTAATCAGCAAAGCAACAGGAAAATGAACAGTTAGCGGATGAAAATGGCTTGTGTCGAACATGTTAAATTGATTTTAAATTAATGCCATAAAATTAGGGGAAATATCTATCATTAAGACATTTCCCCCTGAAAATATTTTATTTTTGATTTAAACTGCCTGATAGATAATTATATAGTATAGAATGTAAATGATGTATGATGTAAAATTGAGTTTACTCCGAAAAAGCATTTATCTGAAATAAATAAAAAACATTGCCACTGATTACTCAGATTACTAAAGTCTTTTAGATTAAATAAATTAGTGAATCTGTGACTCTTTTTTGTATTTTTATACTTTTCAGAATGTATTTGAATTTAAGATGAAAGATTTAAGGAGTTGGTAGAGTAGGTGGTGTCGGATCAACATTAAAAGTAATAGTGGTTTGAGTTTCTGGAGTGATGGCAAAAGTGATGTTTTGGTCTTGAATGTGAGTACCTGAAAGTGTGCCTTCATAATTGCCTACAGGAATGTCAGTTCCAACAATTTGTGTGTTCTGTCCGGCATCAAAAGCCCGATTGATAGACGGAATAGCTAAATGAAGATTAGGCATAGGATCGCCTGTGTTTTTGTTGAGTGGAATGATGAGCAGATCGCCGGTAGGATTTATTTTATGAAGTTGAATTTCAAGTCTAACGATTTTATTGTCGTTGGTCACAACTTCTTCAACAATGGTGTTATATATTTTAGATTCGCCCGTAATTTGCCAGGGGGCGTTTGCAAGGCTGTGAAATTGAGTTAAACCACGAGCGGTACTCTTTTTGGTGTGGGTTGTATCTCCTGAAACAATCGTACATTTAATGCCTTTGACAGGAATTTTATCCATTCCAAAAACAAATTTAATATGAAGAGAAAGGTGACGTGTGCCGGTAGGTTTGCCAACTTTAGCTGCTTTTTTGAATTCGGCAAGCAGAGCGGGAGCACCAAATTCAACCAAATTTCCAATTCTTATTTTCGATTCGGTGAGCTGAGTTAATAAGTCGGGAATGACAGCCGTAGTCTGAGCCGCTTTGTTTTCAATGGCTTGTTTTGGACGATTTTGAATTGCCTCAAAAGCTGAAATACCCACTCCAATGGTGGTTATATTTGCCGAAGTGATAATAGTAAGTTCAGAAAGGTTGGTTTGCAATAATTTTTTTATATCTGTTGCGATATTGAATGTTCTGGTGCTTTCTGCTTTTGAAAGGGCAGCCAATTGATTTTTGAGGTTATTTTCGAGTTCAAATTTATGAAGTTGATTAGCCTGAACAATAGCGGCTAACACAAACGGACGCATGATGGTAATCATCGCACTTCTGGTTATTGCTTTATTTTTAGCTATTTCCCTTATGTCTTCCGATTCTTTTAGGAGGGCAAGATCGAGAAGTGTCATTAGGGCTACAAACAGATCTTTTTCGGTATCATAGATGAGGATCAGTTGCAGTTGAGTGTCATAAAGTGCCATGAAGGCACCCACATTTTTGAGAGCAATGTAACGATTGTTGTCGAATTTTTTCATTTTTGATAAATTTTAAAGGGTTTCAGTGATGTAAATTTCCAAAATCAAATTTTTATATGTTATTGAATTAAAATTATATATATCTGTTATCTCATTTATGCTACAACAGTAAAATAAACACAAATATTGAGTTAAATAAGCCATGTATATTATTGTATATATATTAGTTATATATGCATGATTAGGGCCTGAAAGTGCTTTATCAGGTCTAAAATCCACGTCATTGAAAGATTCTTTCACATCATTGAAAGATTCTTTCGCATCATTGAAAGATTTCTTTACATCACTGAAAGATTCCTTCGCATCACTGAAAGATTCTTTCACATCACTGAAAGATTCTTTCACATCACTGAAAGATTCCTTTACATCACTGAAAGATTCATTCACATCACTGAAAGATTCCTTTACATCACTGAAAGATTCTTTCACATCATTGAAAGATTCCTTCACATCACTGAATTGTATACATACATCAATAATATTATCATTCGATTTATCAGAAAAATACGTTGCCTGATAGCTACATTCCATCAAAAAAGAACAAGTGGAAACTACTTGATTAAGGTATACATTAGAATCGTTTAATGTATTATAAGAAAAGGAGTTAGATGATAAAAAAGAAGGTTCAGCAGAAGACAAAGAATAGGCTGTGGCACTTTCAAAGTAAATGTCAGCAAAAAAATTAAGCCGATTAAATAAATATTCTTCCACCTAGGTCATGAAACTAAGAGGTGGCGAAGTTACATTTTATTTTCGAATAAACAAGAGATTATTTCATTTAAAAGAAAAAAAATTAATTTTGTGATGAAAAACACTCTATAAAAACATGCAGATTAATTTATATAATAAAGAAGATTCAAAAATAAAATCTAATTGGGAATTTTACATGATGTCGCCTTGTCTACTAATTGCTGATAAAGTCATGTTCAATTCCGTTACTGCAATTTCACTTATGATGTATATTGATATTGATAATTGGAATGAAAAAATGATTTTATTAATGTATAAACAAACGTTTCATGATGATAAAGTAGCCTTGGAAAACATGGCATTTTTAGATAAAAATATGCCATTAATAACAAAGATAAAACAACAAAAACATAAAGATAAAAATGCAGTAATATTATTACATAATTTCAAATCAGGAATAGACATTTTAAAAAAAAGAATCAAAGACTATCTTGAATTTCATTTACGAAATAGCGACTTTTTTCAATTAATACCCTTTGTTTTAAAAGACATTATTGAGCTAAGACAAATAGATGCTTATATTGATAAGATGAAAGAAAACGTATATATACCAGAGATTTTCAATGATATAATTCAACGTAAGCATCTATTGCTGCTCCACCAAAGTATTAATGAACTCTTCACTTTTACAACGCCCGAATCAACAGAAGAGGGCTCATTCGACTTTGTAAAAATTACCTTGTGGGATTTACCACCCATAAAAGGTTTGACTTATGAACAATTAAAATATACAAGAGAAGATCTTCAGGCAGCATTAGCTCCCTTTAAATCGGATGTCGAAGCACTCTTTGTTCAACTTGCAGGTTTGCCATGGACAAATGAAAACATAAATCCAATCAAGCAATTATGCCTTGAAAAGCTAATGCCTCACAAAACATCCGTTCAACAAACAATTGATCAAAGCATTTACCTGATGATGCTAAAAAACAAATTCCCATCTCATTATAAAATAAGATGTTGTATGGGAATATCCTCCGCCGAAACCGTGCTAAACTTTTACGAAAAGAATGAAATGGTGTTGCCCTATGTGGCGAATGAACTCAAACAACAAATAGGCAGAAATATGGACTTGAAGTCAACATATCCTTTTATTTATTTTGAAATATATGGAAAGAAAAATGACCAAAATGCATAGAATACTCAGCCGGCCTAAACTATTTAAAGTTAAAGAAGAAAGGAGATAGATCGAATGAAAATTAAATGTTATAATATACAAAAAACGAAAATGAACTTGTTTCAGGAAGCAGTTTCAATTCATCCTAATCTTCTGATTGCTGATAGTTTAATTTATGATACTATAACAGCAACATTTTTTTTTAGCTATATTGATATACCCACTTATGGAATCGAATTCATAATAAAATGTTTTAGCAGTTATTTTAAAGAAAAAGAAGAGTTTATTCAAATGGCAAAAGATTTAAAAAGACTTTTACCATCGTATAGAAAAGCTAAATTGAAAAAGAATAAAACCATAACTGATTTGAATATCATACGCCTCTATAAGTCGATGTTAGAAACAGTAAAAGGCATGATCCTTAAAAGGACAAGAAGAATTTTGATGAATTACAATTTATACGTTTTATTGCCATTCATTGATGATAAAGTGTTAGAAATAAATAGAAACATTTGGTTGGAAGATGAAAATTCTGAACCTGCTATTATAGGAGAAATTGCAACCTGCTTAACAGAACATCAAGACATATTGGCTTTCGATCAGATAATAGAAACGTTATTTCCATTCAGCACATTGCAATCGCCCAAAAACGAAACAGATGGTTTTATAAAAATACCCTTATGGAACTTCCCGCCTATCATAGGTTTGACATATGAACAAATAAAACAAACGAGAGAAAATCTTGCACCTGCATTCGCACCTTTCAAAGAAGATTTAAAGGATATATCTGATCAACTTTTCAAACTTTCTTATTCAAGCGAAAATTTCTATACCATACTGCAATTGGTCAAAAATAAGCTAATGCCCCATCTCTCACCCCTACAGCAATCAATTGACGAAAGCTTATATTTAGGCAAAATCAGGAAGCAATTGTCAGAAAAACTAAACCTACAGTTTTGTTTAGGCATTGCATCTGCTGAGACGATTATCAATTTTTATGAGAAAACAGAAGTAGTATTGCCTTATATATCAAGCGAAATTAAAGACCAAACAAGAAGGCATATTGATTTACAATCAAGCCACATATTTCTCTATTATGAAATAAATGGAATTGAAGAAATAAAAAATACAATAAAATCTTCTAACGAAAAACCAGCCTAAACTATAACATTAAACTCCCTTGGGTCTTTGAATTTGGAATTTAAGTCTTGGAGCTTTATCCTTTCGCGCCCTCCACCACCATCACTATCTCCCCTTTCACAGGTTTTTGCTTGTAGTATATCAGCAATTCGTCGAGCGACATGCGTTGGTTTTCTTCATATATCTTGGTCAATTCCCTCGATACGCATGCTTTGCGTTCGCCTCCAAAATGCAGGGCAAACTGTTCGAGGGTTTTCAAGAGTTTATGTGGCGATTCGTAAAAAACCATGGTCCGGCTTTCAGTTGCGAGGAATTTCAGGCGGGTTTCCCTGCCTTTTTTCTGCGGCAGAAAGCCTTCGAACACAAACTTATCGCAAGGCAAACCCGAGTTTACCAAAGCGGGTATCAATGCCGTGGCTCCGGGCAGGCAATTCACCTCTATGGCTTGTGCAATGCAATCTCTCACCAGCAAAAAACCCGGGTCGGATATGCCGGGAGTGCCCGCATCGCTCACCAGCGAAACGATGGCAGCCGTTTGTATCTTCTCAACAATCTGGTCGAGCTTCTTATGTTCGTTGAACTTATGGTAGGCATACACCTTTTTCGACAAACCCAAATGTTTCAGCAAAATGGAAGTCTTGCGGGTGTCTTCGGCAAGAATAAAATCTGATTCGGTGAGGATTTTTATTGCCCTCAGGGTAATATCATCCAGATTTCCAATGGGGGTAGGCACAATGTATAAAATAGCCATCAGGGTTTCGGTTTTAGAGGTGAAACATCGCGAACATACTTAATCATCAGCTTTGTGAGTTTTTCAAATCCCCTCAAATCAATCGCCTCCGAAACATCGTACAC
Organism: Bacteroidota bacterium; assembly: GCA_037144095.1. Taxonomy (GTDB): domain Bacteria; phylum Bacteroidota; class Bacteroidia; order Bacteroidales; family CAIXTV01; genus CAIXTV01. Next base: position 10,280 of record JBAWXL010000007.1, on the reverse strand, counting down.
GTCATGATAAGCCGGCGATCCCCCAAACGAATAGATGAAAAAACAAGGCACTCCTTTTTTATAGAAGAAATAATGGTCACTGTTGGCAGCTTCCGCTCTTTTTTTAATCAGTGGGAACATGGTCAGCGTGTCGTTGAGCGAAGTGAGGCGTTTAAACTCGTTTTCAAATGCCGTGGCATTCACCACCGTGATGCCCTCTTTGCCCGTGCCCACCATATCGAGATTAAACAAAAACTTAATCGATTTCAATGGGAACAAAGGATTTTCGGTGTAATATTTCGAGCCCAACAAACCGGCTTCTTCGCCTGTAAAGTTCATAAAAGCTATTGAATAATAGGGTTTTTCTGTAGCATTGCTGAAATGTTTTGCCAGATTAAGCAGCATAGCGGTTCCACTTGCATTATCGTTTGCTCCGGGGAAATAGACATCTTTTCCCATACGTCCCAAATGGTCGTAATGTCCCGTAAACACCAGAAAAGTATCCGGCTGAACTGCTCCCTCTATCCAGGAAACCACATTTTGGGTGGGATATTTATTATAAAAACGACTTTCAATCTCTACCTCCACTTTCTTTGTTTTCTTCGGAAACTTCTCGCGCGACACTATTATATAAGGACAGTCGCCGGTTTTTCTCCCGTTCGAAACCGACCAATATAAATGACCATCATTTATTTGAATATATCCTTTTGCTTTCAGCGAATTGTTTTGTTTTAAAGCATCAATATATTCGAGATGCTCTTTCTTCTTGAAATTTCGCTTGTCAATCACCACAAAACGATTGTTTGCCTGCCGGGAAATAAATTTTTCAATGGATGATGCGCTTTTAATATTTCCTTTCTTCAGATAAACCACTTCAAACTCCCCCTTAATTGAATTTGAGGAAGCCGAAACCATAAAATCTTTTCCTGCCTCTAATGATTTCTGATCTGTTTTAAAAGAAATTTCGCCCGGAAAAGTATTTATGGGGAAAGAAAAGGGCTGAATATAATTCTTGCTAAACGATTTTAAACCCATTGTTTTATATTCATTTGCAATGTAATTGGCAGCCAAACTGTCGCCTTTATTCACATAACCTCTTCCGCTGAAAGAAGCAGAACTAAGCAAATCAATTATTTTCCGGGCATAAATTGTGTCTTGTCCATAACTGAATTGAGAAATAAAAAGGAAAACAAAAAGAATTTTTTCAAAATGAAATCTGCTCATTACAAAAACTTTCTGTTTACGATATCATAGAGTTTCGGAAAAGCATCATTATTATTCTCCCAACCAAATTTCAACAACAAAGTATTCAAAATATTTTCAGCCTCATCCCAATTGGTAGCGTTATTCAATTCATTTATTGCCAAATTATAATCCTGCAAACTCCCCCTGAACAACTCATTTATAAAATTGAATTTCTCATTAATACCAATGGCTTGTTTCAGATCGTTTACCGGTTTTTTAGGGATGTTCCCCGCCAGATTTTTTTGTTCTGTATGGAGTTTTTCGTTCAGGACTTTCTTTTCCGTTTTAAATTTATCGGCAAGTGTTTGCGATTCGTCAGCAAACAAATCTAAAGTACTTTTAACCACCTTTGGTTTGGGTGGAATAGTCTCCTGTTTAGGAGTAATAACTTCAGATTTTGGCGGAACAACTTCTGTTTTTTCGGGAATAACCTCAGCTATTGGAGGCGCTGCTTCAATTTTTTGGGGGATAACCTCAGCCACTGGAGGAGCCTCTTCAACTTTTTCTATAATAACTTCTTCAATTTCCTTCACTTTTGGCATTTCCACAACAATTTCTTCCTCAACAATAGTTTCAATTGCAGGAGCTATTATTTCAGGAATAATTTCTTCTTGTGAGGATATTTCTTCAAGCGGAGTATCAGAAGAAACAACTTCAATCTCCGGTTCCTGAATAATACTAAACCTTATGGGTTGAATTTCCTCTTCCACTTCTTGTTTTGGCTCAGAAGGAGGAATTTCCGATTTTGACAAAGATTTTTCATCTTTTATATTATAATTTTTCAGCCTTAAAGTGGCATCATACAAATTGACAACATAGTTTTTAAATAAATCTACATCTATTTGCATAATTACATCTCCTTGCGAATCAATGGATTCTAACTGATCATGGAGCGCTTCCAATAAATATTTAATTTCGCTTTTAATAATTTCAATATCTTTGTACATATAAAAAAGAGTTGATTAATCGATTAACATTTGACCGATAAAGATATAAAGAATTGTGATTCCCCAATATGTTTTTAGAAAGTAATAAAAATAATTCCACCCGAACAGGCTGGATAGAAGTCATTTGCGGCTCAATGTTTTCTGGTAAAACCGAAGAACTCATACGCAGATTAAACCGTGCAAAAATTGCCCGCCAAAAGGTGGAAATTTTCAAACCCTCCATCGATACACGCTACGACGAACGAGATGTTGTATCGCATAACGAAAACTCTATATCATCAACTCCGGTTGAAAATGCTTCCCAAATCTTATTGATGATAACCGATGTACAGGTAGTGGGTATTGATGAAGCTCAATTTTTCGACGAAGGAATTACAGATGTTTGTAATCACATGGCAAATATTGGAATAAGAGTAATTGTGGCAGGATTAGATATGGATTTTATGGGAAAACCCTTCGGACCCATTCCCGCCCTGTTAGCCTCTGCCGAATATGTTACAAAAGTGCATGCAATATGCATGCATTGTGGAGATCTTGCACAATACTCACACCGGTTTTCGAACGAGCAAAAACTGGTAGTATTAGGAGAAACAGAAGCCTACGAGCCCCTATGCCGAAAATGCTTTCTGACGAAACGTAAAAATTAATTTACGAAAATAGATTTTTCAGCAGTTTCACCTGGCTTTAATCGGATCGTTCCGGTTCCGGTTAATGGAGGAAATCCGGTTGTACTTGTGTCGATAGAAGCAAAAACATCTAAAATTGCTTCCGATTTGAACGTAGTTGTAAACCTACCGCTAGCATCTGTAGTGCCTGTTGCAACAATATCGTACTTATCAAGCTTGACATAAGCATTTGGAACAACAAAATTTGTGTCATACAAAAATTTAACCGTAATCACTGCTTTACAGTCTGTTTCCTTTGCACAATTGGTGAAAAAGAAAGTTGAAGCAGCAAAAATTGCAGGTAAAAGCAAGGCTTTAAAAATTATTTTTTTCATATTTGAGGAATTTTTGGTAATATTGTCGTCAATATTTACTAACCACAAATGTATAAAAAAATCACTATGAAAAAATTTTCTTTCGTTTTTTTTGTTATTGCCGGAATAATTTTAACAGGCAAAACCAGTGTTAACGCGCAAAATAACGCAAGCGTTAAAAAAGTTCAGATTTCCACAAACTATGGTACAATTAAGATCAAATTGTATAATGAGACCCCAAAACACAGGGATAATTTCATCAAATTAGCCACTTCAGGTTATCTAAATGGCACATTATTTCATCGGGTTATTCAAGGTTTTATGATACAAGGAGGGGATCCCGATTCAAAAACTGCAAAAGCAGGGGCAATGTTAGGTTCAGGTGGTCCCGGTTACACAATTCCTGCAGAGTTTAATTCAAAGCTCATTCATAAAAAAGGGGCATTAGCCGCTGCACGCGACAACAATCCTCAAAAAGCTTCTTCAGGCTCACAATTTTATATTGTTCAGGGGAATAAAATAACAGACGCACAACTCGATGGTTTTCAAAAAAGTTCTGGCTGGACTTATACTAAAGAGCAACGCAATATTTACAAAACTATTGGAGGAACTCCTTCATTAGACAATGGATATACAGTGTTTGGTGAGGTTTATGAAGGACTTGATGTAATTGATAAAATTGCAGCTGTAAAAAAAGGATCGAATGATCGTCCGGAAGTGGATGTGAAAATGACCGTAAAAGTCATCAAATAATCAGGAAACTTTAACAAGTAATGGTTTCAAAAATCAAGAAATATATCCAAGAGATATCCTCTGAATATGCTAATGATTTCAACGGTATTGAAGAAATTCGAATTAAATATTTAGGCAAGAAGGGAATTGTGAATGAATTGTTTGAACAATTTAAAACAATTCCCGGGAACGAAAAAAAAGAAATAGGTTTGTTGTTAAATGAGCTTAAAACTGCAGTTCAATTCAAGCTTAATGAACTTAAAGATAAAATGGGTTCTGCTGAACAAATTCAGGCTTTAGATAACGACCTTACTCAGTCTGTAGATTTCACTTCAAGTGGAGCAAGGCATCCTATTTCAATTGTCAGAAATCGAATAATTCAAATTTTCCAAAGTATCGGTTATAGTATATCAGAAGGACCAGAAATTGAAGATGATTGGCACAATTTCTCAGCCTTAAACTTTCCACAAGATCATCCTGCACGAGATATGCAAGATACTTTTTTTATTAAAAAAAATCCTGATATTGCTTTGCGTACTCATACTTCTTCTGTACAAGTAAGAATAATGGAAAGTACGGATCCTCCAATTAGAACTATTTCGCCGGGAAGAGTTTTTAGAAACGAAGCTATTTCAGCTAGAGCACATTGCATTTTCCATCAAGTAGAAGGCTTGTATATTGATAAAAATGTCTCATTTGCCGAGTTAAAACAAACATTGTTGTATTTTGCTCGAGAAATGTTTGGAGAAAAAACTCAAATTCGACTTCGGCCCTCCTATTTTCCATTTACTGAACCTTCAGCAGAATTGGATATTTCTTGCAATATATGCGGTGGTGTTGGTTGCAATATTTGTAAGCACACAGGTTGGGTTGAAATTTTAGGGTGTGGAATGGTTGATCCAAATGTACTTGAGAACTGTGGAATTGACAGTAAAAATTACAACGGATTTGCTTTTGGAATGGGAATTGAACGAATTACAATGCTAAAGTATCAAATAAAAGATCTTAGGTTATACTTTGAAAACGATATTAGATTTTTAGAACAATTTGAAACACTCATTTAATATTACATCATGAAAAAGAATATTAGAACGGGTATCATTTTATTTTTAATTGATATTATAGTCGTAACATTATCTTTTCTTTCAGTTATTTTTATAACTAAATCAAAAGAGATTTTGTATATTAAACTATATATAAAACCCTTTCTCGGATTCCTTTTTATCTGGATAGTTACCTCCATCTTCAACGCTAAATACAAATCTAAGCAGTATCTTAATGAGGCAATTATAGCAATTGGAAAAACATTAGTTTATTCATTGTTAATTGTAGTTTCTTCAATGTATATCTTCAATCGGTTTGAATATTCAAGAACTATAGTATTTGGAACAGTCTTTTTATCTTCTTTAGCAAATCTACTAATTTATATTCTTTATTTAATCAATAAAAAATATAAAAAATATACCGATGAAGGAGATGAAAGTGAAAGTACTGAATTTCCTTTAGAATCAATTGTAGAACCTCTGAAAACAGAAGGTTTTACATTTCCAGATATTCCATTTGAAGATTCCATTAGTACCAATTTAAAATTAAAATATTTAGCGCAACAACCTACTCTTTTTGAGTTTCTTGAGAAAAATATTCCATTATCGAAAATTCCTCGTAAAGATGCCCTTATTATAAATAGTGCTAATATATTTAACATACAAAACTATGAATCTAATTCACAACTTTTCTTTCTAAATCTTCGTAGAATTAATGATTTGAGGAGATTTAATGTCTATTTTATTCAGGTGAATGAAAACCTTAATTATGGAGGTTTTTATGTTGGTACTTGCGAAACCAACGAAATTCGTAGGCAAAATATCATAAGAAAATATCCCTATATTTTTGCAGGGTTCATTAATTTTATTGATTTCTTTTTCCATAGAGTTTCATCAAAGCTACCTTTAATTAAAGGAATATATTTTTATATTACAAAAGGGTCAAATAGACCTGTTTCGAAAAGCGAGGTGTTGGGAAGATTAAAATATTGCGGTTTTTACATAGTTGACAATCTTATTATTGATAATCAATTTTTCTTTATCGTAAAGAAAGTTACCGAACCTAGATCTGACTTACACCCATCTTATGGTCCATTTATTAAATTAAAAAGAATTGGGAAAGGAAGAAAAATCATTGAAGTTTATAAGTTTCGAACGATGCATCCCTATTCTGAATTTATTCAAGAATACGTTTTCAAGAATAATAAGCTTGAAGAGGGAGGTAAACTGAAAAATGATTTTAGAGTAACCGAATGGGGTAAAGTATTCAGAAAACTTTGGATTGATGAATTGCCTCAATTTATTAATTTCTTTAAAGGGGAGGTAAAACTTGTTGGTGTTAGAGCGCTTAGTGAACATTACTTTAGCTTGTATCCTAAAGATATACAGGAACTAAGAACAAAAACAAAACCAGGATTAATTCCTCCATTTTATGCAGATATGCCAAAGACTTTTGATGAAATTTTAGATTCTGAAAGAAAATACTTAAATCGATATTTTAGAAACCCATTTTTAACTGATATTAGATACTTTTTTTTGGTTTTTTATAATATCATTTTCAAAAAAGCCCGAAGTAGGTAGTTTCAAATCTTGCCGTTAAGATTTACAGATACTATTTCATGACTCTATAAATATTAAAATCAAACACACAAAACTTTTAAATTAAATCAATTAAACATAAAAATATGACAAAAAAAAATCTAATTGCAGGGATAATGTTTCTTTGCCTTTTTTCAATGCAAGTTATTGCATGTACAAACTTTATTATAAGTAAAGGAGCTACAAAAGATGGATCGACTATGATCTCCTATTCTGCTGATTCCCATGTTTTATATGGAGAACTTTATTTCAAACCGGCAGCTGATTATGCTGATGGAGCAATGTTTGATGTCTATGAGTGGGATACTCACAAATACCTTGGAAAAATAAAACAAGTGAACCATACTTATTCTGTTGTAGGTAACATGAATGAATATCAGGTTGGAATTGGCGAAACTACTTTTGGTGGGAAGGAAGAATTGCAGCACCAACCATCAGCGTTGGTTGATTATGGTTCTTTAATTTATCTTGCTCTTCAACGATCAAAAACAGCAAGAGAAGCTATTAAAGTTATGGGAGACCTGGTAGCTGAATATGGCTATTATAGTGAAGGCGAATCTTTTTCTATTTCCGATGCCAACGAAGTTTGGATACTTGAAATGATTGGTAAAGGCAAAGACGAAAAAGGAGCTGTTTGGGTAGCTCAAAGAATTCCTGATGGATGCATTTCCGGACATGCTAATCAAGCGCGTATTACTACTTTTCCATTAAATGATCCTCAAAATTGTATTTACTCTGCTGATGTTATCACATTTGCCCGCAAAAAAGGTTATTTTAATGGAGAAGATAAAAACTTTAGCTTTTCTGATATTTATGCTCCTGTAAACTTTGAAGGTGCTCGCTTTTGTGAAGGTAGAGTTTGGTCAGGCTTTAACAAAGTGAATAAAGACATGGGAAAATATCTGAACTATGCCATGGGCTATGACTTGAAAAACCGTATGCCCCTTTGGATAAAACCTGACAGGAAACTTTCTGTACAGGATGTTATGGATATGATGCGCGACCATTTCGAAGGAACTGCCATGGATATGAATAAAGATTTGGGCGCAGGTCCTTATACTTGCGGTTACCGCTGGCGTCCTCTGACTTGGAAAGTTGATAGTGTTAGCTATTTTAATGAAAGAGCTGTGTCAACTCAGCAGACAGGGTTTTCATTCATAACACAGTCCCGTTCATGGATGCCAAATCCAATAGGAGGTATTAATTGGTTTGGTGTTGACGATACATATAGTACAGTATATGCTCCTTTATATTGTGGTATTACTCGCGTTCCTGCAAGTTATGCTGAAGGAAACGGAAGCATGATGGAGTTTAATGACAATGCTGCTTTTTGGGTTTTCAATCAGGTTTCTAATTTTGCCTATACACGCTATAGCGATATGATTCCCGAAATCAAGAAAAAACAAAAAGAGCTTGAAGATAAATATATGGTCTTAGCCCAAGCTATAGATGGTTCTGCTGTTGAATTATATAAAACAAATCCTAAACTTGCAGTGGAATTCATAACAGATTTCTCTGTTAACCAGGGAGAGAATACTGTGAAAGTTTGGAAAGAACTTTATGCATACTTATTTACTAAGTATATGGATGGAAATATTAAAGAGAAAGATCCTTCAAATTATAATCCTAAAGTAAAACAACCTGGTTATGGAACCGATTTTTACCGTAAGATTGTAAAAGAAACAGGTGATAAATTTAAAGTTCCTGAAGAGCCTAAACACTAATCAGACTTACATAAATAATGGGGACAAATCAATATTCAAAATATTGATTTGTCCCTTTTTATTAATTAACCCATCATGAGCAATAGCGAAACTCTTTTAGAAGTCAGCAATATCAACATCGAATTCTTTAAAGAAGGGAGATGGAAGAGTGTTGTGAGTGATGTTAACTTTACGTTGAACAAAGGAGAAACCATTGGCATTGTTGGAGAATCAGGTTCTGGCAAAACGGTTAGCGCTTTCGCAATTCTCCAGTTGTTACCTCCCAACATTTCTCGCATTGCTTCAGGAAGAATATTATTTTCAATTGGCAATGAGAGTGTTGATTTATCAAAACTCAGTGAAAAGGAAATGTTGAAATGGAGAGGAGGAAAGATTGGAATGATTTTTCAGGAACCCATGACCTCCTTAAACCCTGTGCATACTTGTGGGCAACAAGTGGAAGAAGTTTTGCAAATTCATTCGAAGTTAAAGGGGAAAGAGCTTAAAGAACGATGTATTGAATTGCTTTCAGAGGTAAAACTTCCCCGAGTAAACGAAATTTATAAAGCATATCCCCATCAACTTTCCGGTGGGCAAAGGCAGAGGGTCATGATTGCAATGGCCATTGCTTGCGAACCTTTACTGTTAATTGCCGACGAACCTACCACAGCTTTAGATGTAACGGTTCAGAAAGAAATTTTGCAGTTGCTAAATGAACTTCGAAAGAAATATCAAATGAGTATGTTGTTTATTTCACACGACTTGGGAGTTGTTTCATCCGTTTGTGATAGAGTGGCAGTTATATATAAGGGATGTATTGTGGAAGAAGGTTCGTCAAAAGAAATATTTATACATCCTTCGCACCCTTATACAAAAGGACTTATTGCATGCAAACCTGATATTGCACATCGTCCAGATAAACTTCCTGTTATTTCTGATTTTATTCAATTATCATCCAATATTTCTGTTATAAATAATGAGGAAGCAAGCCTTGAAGAAAGAGCAGAACGCTTAAAGAAATTGTATTCAGGAGAAAGAATTATTTCAGTTGAAGAAGTGAATACCTGGATTCCTGTTAAGAAAAACCTTTTGGGGAAACCTTTAGCTTTCCTAAAAGCGGTGAATGGAGTTAGCTTTGATATTTTCGAAGGGGAAACTTTAGGTTTGGTTGGTGAATCGGGTTGTGGGAAAACCACCCTCGGAAGAACCATCCTTCGTTTATCCCCCATGCATTCGGGCAAGATTATATATAAAGGAGTGGATATTTCCTCTTTGTCTTCTCATGAAATGCGCAACTTGCGTAAAGATATTCAGATTATTTTTCAGGATCCTTATTCATCATTAAATCCAAGAATACGGATTGGGAAGGCCATCACTGAGCCTATGTTGGTGCATGGGATTGGAAACAGCCATAAAGAACGCAAAGAAAAAGCGATGCATTTGTTAGAAAGAGTGGGCTTAGAGCGCAATCACTATAACCGTTATCCACATGAGTTTTCGGGTGGGCAAAGACAACGGATATGCATTGCCCGCAGCCTTTCAGTGGAACCTAAGTTGATTATATGCGACGAATCGGTTTCGGCATTAGATGTTTCGGTGCAGGCAACGGTGTTGAATTTATTAAACGAACTCAAAAGAGAATTCAATCTAACTTATCTGTTTATATCACACGATTTATCGGTAGTGAAATTCATGGCTGACCGCATTATGGTGATGAAAGCAGGAAAAATTATCGAAGAACAAGAAGCTGATACAATGTTCTTAGCTCCTCAAACTGAATACACCAAAGAGTTATTAAGTTCAATTAAAATGCTGGGAGAATAACCCCATTACTTCCCAATAAAAGTCCTTACTGGTCTAAATCCTATTGAAGGAGATGGCTCTGAATAGTTAATCGTACTTTCAATGCGTACATCATAACCTGTATCCTTCCAACTACCTCCTACTGCAATACCTTTTTCGGCGACCATTTCGGCAACATTGCCACACATATTATATATACCCGACGTGGACAAGCCACAACCAAACAGGGAAAACATTTAACTTTGTTCCA